>DATDFW010000332.1:0-3064 GCA_036522375.1 Nitrospiraceae bacterium | reverse complement strand
AATCCGGGTTCTTTTCTCGCCAGCGAATATAGCCGGCCCAGCCCGGCAACTGGGCGAGATGCAGACGCAGGTAATCTTCCCGTTGCTGGTCGGGGACCTGCAAGCGGTGAAGGCTCGCCGCCAGGGCGTCTTCAGGGCGGTCAGGGAGCGATTCCACCCTTCGCGCACAGTCGGAGATGCCGAGGGTCCATCGGGAAGCCTCGCGCGGCGCGAGATCCCGCCAGGCACGATAAAATCCGTGCGTGCGTGAGGGCATCGACCAATCCGCCATGCCTTCATCCACGAATGCGGCGCACCACTTGATCATGTGTTCGTTGATTTCTCGTTTCAGATCAGAGCCGGTGAGATCGTCGATGATCTCGGTTGCGGTGCGGATGCGCTGCTGCGTCGGTCCATGCTCGGCGTGCACAGACCCTCCAGCCTTGGCCGTTGTGGGGGAATGCCCGTGGTTGCCAGTCGATCCATCTTCGGAGAGATCGAGCGCCTTCAAGGCTGCAGACCACAGCGAACGGATGTAGACCGCTTCAGGGTCTCGCCCCGCCGCGTGCGATCTCAGCCGATCTTTGATGGACTGGGGAACATCAGGACGGATACGGTGGGTGGCGTCTTCCTCCGTGAGTTGCCATTGCAACAATTTTGGGTCGAGCGGATCGATGCCGTACACAAAGTGGACTAGGAGGATCTCTTCAGGATGGAGACTCCGTTCACCGGCACGGACACTGTCCTGCGATGCGAGCTCCGGCACCCGCGATCGCAGGGCGCTCAACAGCTCTTTCTCGGAAATCCGTCCCTCGGCATAGCAGGCTCGGTACTCCGCAGTGGACAGATAGCCTTCTCCGCCAAGCACTTGCTTCGCTTGCGAGACAGCTTCATCAAAGGGCAAATGTTCGAACCCGATCAAGGGATTGCGATAGGCGAACGTCCGAAGCGGCCAGTTCGGCGGAATGACCACGACCGCCTGTGACACCAGGGCTCGAAGCTCCTCACGCTCTGCCTCGTTCAGCGCAGGCTGGGAGGCGTCTTCGGGTTGGGTAGCTATGAGGGGTTGTTCGGAAAACTGCTCAGGACGCACTGGCTTCTCCTTACTCTCACACGGAGATCACACACCTTGTAGCGGGTGGTGGAATGAATGCTCTGACTTCTCGAAGAACTGATCAGCAAGGATGATGCCGTCCTAGAACGTCAGCATAGAGGCAGAATTCAATGTCCCGTGGAAAAGAGAAGCGCACATCGTGCGAGATCGCACAGTGCGCACTGTGCGAATATACAAATGGCGCGCGTCCCATAGGGAAATTCGTTGTGTGCGGTTTGGTGGGTATTCAAGGATGACGTGAAATAAAATGCGTACTTGTAATTTGCTTATCTTCGCTCCGCGGAATTGAGACAACGCGATTTCCTCGGCTCATGCAAGACTTGCAGAGTTGCCCGCTATACTGTCGAAGTGGCTCTGCAATCCTTGCAGTACTACGAGGGAAGGGACAAATTCTTGGTCAATCGGCCGACGGAGATGTGCAACTGTTGCGGATTGGGAAGGGTAACACGGCTGATCGGAGCGCAAATTCGTTAGTACAACCGGAAGGTTACTCGCGGATACCGTACTCTTTAATCTTATATTGGAGGGCACGGAGACTGATACCCAGCAGCTTGGCAGCTTTCTCTCGATGATTCGTGATTTCCGTTAATGTCCGCTGAATCACCTCTCGCTCGATTTGGTCCAGAGATGTCCCCAGCGTCACCACCATCGTACGCACGTCCTCCTTGCTGGCCTGGATCTCTTCCGGTAAGTGTTCCGGCTGGATCATGGAATCTTTCACCGTCACTACCAATCGCTCCATGAGATTCCTGAGCTGGCGAATGTTTCCTGGCCACCCATATAACCGCAAGAGCCGCATCGCCTCCCGTGACAGGTCTTTCGGCTCACGGTGATGCTGAGCGGAACACTCCGCGAGAAACCGGTCTACCAGCAAAGGGATATCGTTCGCTCGATCACGGAGCGGCGGGAGGCGAATGGGCACGACATTGAGCCGATAGTAGAGGTCTTCCCGAAAGTCTCCCTGCTTGACCGCTTCTTCAAGATTACGATTGGTCGCGGCGACGATCCTGGTATCGACTTTGAGCAGCTTCGTCCCGCCCAAGCGCCTAAACTCCTTCGTCTCCAACACACGCAGAAAATCCACTTGCGATTTGAAGGACAGCTCACCCACTTCATCCAGCAACAGCGTGCCGCCGTCGGCAAGTTCGAACCTCCCCATCTTCGTCGCCATGGCGCCGGTAAACGCGCCCTTTTCATAGCCGAACAACTCGCTTTCGAAGAGATTGTCCGGCAGGGCTCCGCAATTCATCGTGATGAACGGACCATCGGCTCTGGGGCTCTTATGGTGGATCGCCCGGGCGATGAGTTCCTTGCCGGTCCCGCTTTCTCCCGTGAGCAACACCGTGACATCGCTATCCGCCACCATTTCCACCAGGCTGTAGACTCGCTGCATAGGCTCGCTCTCGCCGACCATTTGATCAAAACGCGTCCTGGTTTCAAGGCGTTCTCGCAACTGCTTGTTCTCAACCGTGAGCGCATGCCGCTCCAACGCCTTGTCGACCACGATGGGAAACCGCTCGCGTTCGATGGGTTTCGTGAGATAGTCGTAGGCTCCGCAGCGCATGGCCTCGACTGCCGTATCGATGGACCCGTATGCGGTCATGACGACGACTTCCGTAGCCGGCCATGTTGCCTTCAGGCGCCGCAGAAACTCCATACCGCCAATCCCCGGCATCCGAAGATCGGTGATGACCAACTCGGCGGGAGCCGCTTCCAGTTGCTCCAACCCCTCCTCTGCCGTAGCCACTCCGCGCACCTGATACCCCTTCTTCTCCAGCATCGTGACCAACGCCCCACGAATATTGATCTCGTCATCGACGATGAGAATGTGTGCACATGACTTCATGAGGTTACCACCAAGGACCGCGACGCTCCTACTGTGACCGGGAACGTCACCACTACGGTGGTGCCGATCCCCGGGGTGCTGGATACCTGAATGGCTCCACCATGGTCGTCCATGATGCGATAGGC
>DATDFW010000331.1:0-8019 GCA_036522375.1 Nitrospiraceae bacterium | reverse complement strand
CATAGTAATACGTCTCCACGACAAAGATCTCATCGAGCGTGAGCACCTTGTGCAGCGTAAGGACTAATGAGGTAACCCTGCACGCATCCTCCGAATAACGAACCGCGAGCCGTTGCAGAATTAACTCGAAGAGCTTGTGGTACGCGCCCAAATACCACTTCTGCTTGAGCCCGACTCGTTCGTGCGCAAGTCCGATACGGAGCCGCGCCTCCGCATACTCGACGTCCTCGCCGAGTTGCCCAAGACTGAGCAGGTACTGACGCTGCGAGCCCTTGAGCCGCTCGACAAGCTTCGGATCGGACAAGATCCCGCGCAGTTCCTCGAATTGCAGCAAGTGGTCGTAGAATTCTCCGACTAGCTCGTCGATGTGGGTGGCAATCACGTCGACAAGCTCGACAAGATTCCGTGCGTCTTGCGCCCCGAAGGAGAGAAACGCCAATCTGGTCTGCAGTTCCTCCACGGTGATCTGCAGCTGATCGCATAGACTTCTCGTCGTCTGCGCGCCTTGGTGCTTAGCCATACGGCCTCTCAAGCGCACGACAGGCACGAACCGAAATTCTGGGTCAAATTTCCGAACACCTCGGACCTTTGCCCGCCTCACCTGTCTCGTTCGATTCTCTGCAGATCCTTCCCCTTGACGAACGAGAGGCTCCTGTCAGTCGGCAGAATTTATTATTCTTTTACGATCACGCCGCACGCGATGCGGGGCCCGCCCGGCCCATCCTTTGTCGGCGGGTCCGGCACATACTTATCCTCAAACTCATGGATAATGAAGGCGCTCCCATCCATATCGTGGATGGTGTTCAGCCCCTCAGACAGGGTCACCCGGCTTGTGACCGTATACAGCGACCCTTTCCGGTCGTTGTTCACGGAGAGGTTCTGAAGATCACCGAGGTGGTAGGGGTGGTTTGCTAAGCCTGGCGAAATGTTCGCCTGCGGATTTGCTCCGTACTCATTCCCGTCAAAATGCCCTTTGGCCGCCGAGAAGGGGTCACAGTTGCCGGTCTCGTGAATGTGGATTGCATGGCGCCCCGGCGTCAACTTGCTGTCTGGCGTGCCCTCGAGTTTCAACTTGATCCTGACGCGTCCTTCATATTCCTCATAAAGCTGCGCTTCTCCCGTAATACCTGGTCCAGCGATGACCGCTTTCGCATGCACAGCCTTCTCGTGCTTGCCCGTATAATATGATGAGCAGCCGACAAGCGGTACGAATGCGGCCGCCACAAGCGCAGTTCCCACAAGTATACGATTCATGCATCCTCCTTGGTTAACCGATTTTCCGGCCATACGATCGCCGACAACAATGCTGTACGCTCCACGCACCGTACAATTTCACGCCAGGGACTGAAAGCTTGCGGATACCGCATCCCTGTCAGATCCTGCAACCTGCCATAATTTCGTGGCGCAGCGGCACGGGTGAGAATATCCTTCTGCCTGTTGTCTTTCAAGCCAACGGCAATCTTCCCGGCGTCCGATCAATCCGCCGAACCGCCGGTACCGGAAGATAGCGTATTCATGCCGGCTTTTCCAGCTTCACAGTGGCGAGAGACGTGAAACGTGCAATGTTTCACGTACGGTGGAGAATCGATACAAATCATGGCAGGTCGTGCAGCGGACCGTCATGCTCGACAGCCGCTTGAGAATCTATTGAGGGGTCTCTTTCCGGGCGATCGCATCGGCGAGGGCGTCCATGTCCTGGTGAATCGACATACCCATCTGTTTGAGCGGCAATTTCGCCATGAGCCCCGGATTCACATCCGCGATCATCTCTATTCCAGCCGAACGAGCAGCCTCTGCCGGGGCCAACACGATGTCCATCCGGCCATCTATGCCTTGCGTCGTCCAGCCCTGCACGATAAACCATCCGGCAATCCCAATCGTCAGGATCCACAGCTCTAACTTGATCCGACAAAGCGTCGATCTCATCGGAGTCCGCTGCCCATGCCCCCGGCTCCTTCGGGGGCCAGCGTTCGAATATAGGCAAGAGCATCCCAAATTTCGTCGTCTGTGAGCGCTTCCCGCCAGGCTCCCATCGCCGTGTTCGGCTTGCCGTCATGCACGCTCTTAAACAACCTTGCATCCAACTTCCCTTGAACCGCCGAGGATGTAAGATCGGCGACCGGGGGAGTAAACTTCAGCTGCCCCTCTCCCTTGCCATCGATCCCATGACAACGGATGCAGATCGTCGAATAAATGACTCTGCCACTGAGCACATCGCGTTCAGGCTGAGACACGTTCAAGTCCTTCAAGCTCGGCCCCCCGGCATACCCCACCATCGTAGTCCCGGCAAACGCCAACAACGCGATTCCGACAAGGACAGCTTTCATCGCGTTACCTCCATAATAGATGCCCCTTCCTTCTCAACTGCTAAAACCAATGCGAGTGAGATGCCAGAGAGGTGTGGGAATTTGCGCGGCTTATCCTCCGCACAAACAATATGTTAGGAGGGAGAACGAGGAAGCGGCGCCGACCGATCGCCGCAAGTGGCGAGAAAGACCCCGCCGGCAATCTGGTTACTGGCGCAAGATGCCACAGAAAGGAAACATATGCCTCCTCATCTGTTTCCGAGTGCTTTGAGCTGTTCCGAAAGGCGAAGATTCTCGCTGTAATCCACCGGGCAATCGACCACGGCGGGCTTTCCGCATGAGAGCGCCTCGTTCAATATGGGCCCCAATTCCGACGGTCCCTCAACACGATAGCCGAGCGCTCCAAAACTATGCGCCAGGGCGACGAAGTCCGGGTTACTGAATTCAACACCGGAGGTTCTTCCGAACTTCATCTGCTGTTTCCATCGGATGACCCCATAGCCATCGTCCCGCCAAATCAGCACGACGAGAGGAAGCTGCAGCCGTACGGCAGTCTCCAGTTCCTGAACATTCATCAGAAACCCGCCGTCTCCGGTCACAGCCACGACACGTCGTGCGGGAAACAGGAGCTTGGCCGAAACGGCCCCTGGCAGGGCCATGCCCATCGACGCAAATCCGTTCGAAATGATGCAGGTGTTCGGCACCTCGCAGGGAAACATCCGGGCCATCCATAACTTATGCGCCCCCACATCGCAAATGACCAGATCGTCCGATGTCAACGCCTGTCGCAGATCGCGAATGATGTGCTGAGGTCGCAAAGGCCATCCAGACGGCTGTGCCCATTCCTTTTCGTATGCGGTTTGCACGCGTCTGCGGCTCTCTTCAGCCCAGGTGAGATCAAACGAAGTAAGCTGCTCGCCGATCTGATCGAGGGACAAGGCAATATCCCCCAAGACGCCGACATCGATAATATAGTGCGCATCCACTTCGGCCGGCGACACATCCACATGGACAATATGCTTGTCGCGGTTCGGGTTCCACAGGCAAGGAGCGTACTCCACAAAATCATAACCGACCGCGACAACAGCATCACTCTGCTCGATCACTACAGCCGGATGATCCCGCATTTGCAACCCAATTGTATAAAGCGATAATGGATCACGGTCGGGAACGACACCCTTACTCATGAACGTGTGGACCACCGGCACATTCGCCTGCTGGGCAAACCGCCGGACCGCCTCATACGCCTGGCCCCGAATCACCCCGTTTCCGACTAAGAGGATCGGCCGACGTGCCTTGGCCAACACTTCGACAGCCCGGTTTACTTGGCGCGCCAGCGGTTCCGTCAAGAACGGCGCTTGCACGCGCAACGGCTCATCCACTTCACCATCGTTCACCGTATCCGCCGCAACGTCCTCCGGCAACTCCAAATGCGTCGAGCCGGGCTTTTCGGTCTGCGCGACTTTGAACGCTTTGCGCACCGTCTCTGCCATGGTCCGTGGGTGAAAGATCTCGGCATTCCATTTCGTCACCGGTTTGAACATAGCCAAGACGTCGATGAACTGATGCGACTCTTTGTGCTTCCGATCCAGCGAGGCTTGTCCCGTGATTGCAACCAGCGGGGCGCGATCCAGATACGCGTCTGCCACGCCGGTCAGTAAATTCGTTGCACCAGGCCCTAGAGTGGAGAGACAGACACCGGCTTTTCCGGTCAGCCGCCCATGGACATCGGCCATGAAAGCCGCGCCTTGCTCGTGCCGAGCGGCAATGAACCGGATCTGCGAATCGACTAGCGAATCCAAGACGTCCAGCGTCTCCTCGCCTGGTACGCCGAAGATCCACTGCACGCCTTCATTTTCCAGACAACGCAGCAGTAGGTCAGACCCTTTCATAATCGTCACCTCACCTGAGCAATCAAATCGGCTCGCGTGAGACCTGAGCCTTCATCCTGATCTTCCCCTACGTCATCACAGATCTGCGATCAACAACAGACCGTAGCAAGAGGGGTCTGCGTCAGTAGATCACACTTCGGTAAAAGACTTTCTTCGCCACCTCAGCCGCGACGACATATCCGGCGACGATGCAGAGCAAGGCTGTCAGATACAGCGGCGGCAACGGTACGAATCCCAGCGGTCCGCTCAGCGGCGTGTAGGGCAAGAGCAGCGTCAGTCCTGCGACCGCAAACGTCGCAATCAGCAAACCACGGCTCGGTCGGCTGCGAATGAACGGCCGGCGACTCCGAACGACCAGAACGATGACCGACGCGGAAATCACCGACTCCACAAACCATCCGGTTCTGAATTCCTCCACACCGGTTTGAAAGAACAAGAGCAGCACACCAAACGTCAAATAATCGAAGATGGAACTCACCAGACCGAATGTGAGCATAAACTTCCTGATGAAGGCAATGTTCCACCGCTTGGGCCGATTGATCAGCTCCTCATCCACGCGATCACCGGCTATGGTCATTTCCGGAATGTCGGTCAGGAGGTTGGTCAATAATATTTGCTTGGGCAGTAGGGGCAGGAAGGAAAGAAACAGCGACGCCCCCGCCATGCTGAACATGTTACCGAAGTTTGCACTGGTCGCCATAAAGACATACTTCAACGTGTTGGCGAACGTCCTCCGCCCTTCCAGCACTCCTTCGACAAGGATGCCAAGATCCTTTTCCAGCAACACGATATCTGCCGCTTCTTTCGCCAGATCCACCGCGCGTTCGACGGACACGCCGACGTCTGCCGCGTGCAATGCCGAGGCATCATTAATGCCGTCGCCCCCATAGCCGACAACATGGCCTGCCTTTTTCAACGCCAGGATAATCCGTTCCTTCTGATTCGGCTCAACCTCGGCAAACACATGGACGTCGTTCACGCGTGACACCAGCGCTTCGTCGCTCATCTTCCGCACATCTTCGCCGGTCAACAGTTTTCCATTCGAGAGGCCTATCGCCTGTCCGACATGAGCTGCGACGAGACGGTTGTCGCCGGTCACGATCTTCAATGTCACGCCCAGACACTTGAGGCGGCCAATCGTCTCCAGAACATCGGCCTTGACGGGATCTTCGAACACCAGAAATCCTAAAAACGTCATGGACGACTCATCGTCCTTGGTGATGCCCCCCCGCGTACCCAGCTCACGTGAGGCGAGCCCGAGTACCCGCAATCCCTTTCCGGACCACAGCGCCATCTGCCTTTCGATGGTATCCCGCACGGCAGCCAAATCAACCATGGTGCCGTCGGCAGTCTCGGCCGTTGAACACACCGCCAGCACATTCGCCAGAGCTCCCTTGGTGACCAAGATATGGGCGGTCGGCGTCGCGACTAATACAGACAATCGTTTGCGGATGAAATCGTAGGGCTCTTCATCCAATTTCCGATAGGGAGACAGATCGAACGAGCACGCGACACGGATGGCTTCGTCGACCGGGTTATGAAAGCCGGTTTCGAAACTCGCATTGAGCGCGGCGTGCAGGAGCACTCGTTCGCTCGGACTCCCTGCGATATTGCACGCAGCCTTCATCCGAACGAGGCCTTCGGTCAGTGTCCCAGTCTTGTCCGAGCAGAAGACGGTCATACTCCCGAAGTTTTCGATCGAAGCCAACCGCTTCACAATCACTTTCTGCCGGGCCATGCGTTTGGCCCCATGGGCCAAATTGATGGTGATGATGGCAGGCAATAGTTGCGGCGTGAGGCCGACCGCGAGCGCGAGAGAGAACAGAAAGGCCTCGAGTACGGGCCTGGCCAGATATACGTTGACCGCGAAAATGGTGACGACCAACACGACGGTCACTTCCAAGAGCAGATAACCGAATTGCTTGATGCCTCGTTCGAACTCCGTCTCGGGCGGCCTGAGTTGTAACCGGCCCGAGACCTCGCCGAATTCCGTATCCGACCCAATGCGCACCACCACTGCCGTACTATTCCCGCTGACGACATGGGTCCCCAGAAAGAGACTATTCGTACGTCGATGCAGTGGAACATCGGCAGGCAGGACGCCACAAAGTTTCTCCACCGGATACGTCTCACCCGTCAGTGCCGCTTCGTCTACGAACAGATCTTTCGATTCAAGCAGGAGACAATCGCCTGGGACCGTATCGCCCGCTCTGAGCAGGACGATATCGCCCGGCACGACCTCCTCAACCGGCACAGTGGCCAGGCTTCCATCGCGCCACACATCGGCTTTGACTTGCACGATCGCGAGCAGGCTGGTGACCGCTTGATTGGCGCTCCGCTCCTGCCAGAACCCGAGCAAGCCGCTGGCAAGCACGATGATGAGTATGATCGTCGTATCGGTCCGGTCCGCCAGAAAGAAGGACAGCCCCGCGGCGACCAGGAGAATGAGGATGATCGGACTGGTGAATTGCCGAAACAGCAGCTCGTAGGTGGACAGCCGGCTCTTCGGTTTTAGGAGGAGATGCGCATCGCGCAGATGACGCCGTCGCGCCTCATCGCTGGAGAGTCCTTTTGAGTCTGAGTCGAGTTGCTCAAGAGCCTCAGCCGGCGGGCTGCTCCAAAACTCCCACTGGCCGTACGACTCCTGTGGCATCAAAACATGGCCCCACTCCATTGCAGGATGCGGATATGACCCGGCCATTCCATCGGCGTTCCTGACTCACCCCGCATCATTCTCTGAATTTCCATGAAGGCACCGTTGAGCTCGTTCCTGCACTGCACACCAAGTCATTGCTGCCGAGCCGACGCGTCGCCTGCATCGACAAGCTGGGAAACATTGTACTGGAGCAGGTCGCCGATGCGGTCGATTTTCACGTCCGCCTTCGGGTAACTCCTGAGCAGGTGCGGATCGCGAGCATAGTGTCCCTGTTGCGGGAACACGGTCGTCACCCGCGCACCCCAGACCTTCTTGACCGCCGTGAGGATTTTGAGCTTGTCGTCGATGAGCACATAATGATCGGCCGGATATCGCCGCTCGACATCGTCGAGCTCGTGTTCTTTATGAATGTAGATCAGCACATGACCGTCCACAACCTCGAAGAGACCAGACCGTTCGATTTTCCTTGGTTGGAACACCACGTCTCCATCCGACAAGATGACTGCCTTCCCCCATTGCTTCACGTGCTCCACCGCATCGAGCGCATTCGGAAACACTCGATTCGCAAATGGATAGTTCACGAGAAAGTGAGAGACCGTCAGGACCTGTGGATCCCGGGGATGTTCTATCCGATAGCGCTGGAGGGCTCCCAAATAATCGGCATAACCGAGTTCCGTACGTAACCGCTCGAAGATCGTCCAGTAATTCTCCTGCCGCTCTTGTCCCACCGTCTGTTCGAGATGATGTTTGAGGTCGGCGGTCACCCGATCGTTGTCGAGGAGGGTGTTATCGACGTCGAAGAGAAACACGATGCGCTGCACTGTCATGCGAGCCTCACGAGGCATTAAGGGGGGGCAGCCTGACGACCGAAGGTACTATCGCCCTGTGCCCCATCTCCAGTCTCGAATGTCCGGCTGATCATCTCCGTACTTGGCGATGTAGGATTTGTGCTCCATTCGTTTGTCCTGCATCGCTTGTCTGGTATGGGCAGCCAGCCGCCCAAGTTTCGGAACACGATCGATCACGTCCATCACCAAATGAAAACGGTCGAGGTCGTTCAAGACGACCATGTCGAACGGTGTGGTGGTCGTGCCCTCTTCTTTGTAGCCACGCACATGCAAATTTTCGTGATTCGTCCTTCGATAGGTCAGGCGATGAATCAACC
>DATDFW010000330.1:0-2827 GCA_036522375.1 Nitrospiraceae bacterium | reverse complement strand
GGTCAACTTCACCGGTGTCATGTCGGCCATGTTTTCGTTGTCGATGATCAGGTCGATGGAGTGATCTTTGAAAGGCAGCCGCTCGCCGTTGGCGCGAGTGCCGATACCTCCCCAGCCTCCCGCCTTGGCACGGGCCACTTGTAGCCTGAGGAAGGGTTGTGTGATGTCGAGGGAAATGTACCGGATAGTCTGCCTTTCAAACGGCAACAGTTCCCTACCCGCCTCATGAGCGAGATATCCAAGTCCGCCGCCCACTTCGACAATGATGTGGGGTTTGGGGGTGAACCAGCCCAGTTTTCGCAATTGCCGTATGAGGAGCCGGCCATAGGTCAAGCCGTTGAGCGTATCGTTCGGCTCCCGGAAGAGATGCGAGACGGTGGTTTCGATCAGGTCGAAGTGGCCGTCATCTTCACCGCTGTCGGTCAGTTCGTGATGATGAAACCCTTCAAGATGATCTTCTCCTTCGAACCCTTCCTGTCCTGACCAGCCTTCCCTGATCTGTTGAAGGAGCAGATCCCATTTGGCCTTGTGGCGGTGACCGCCAGGAGGGTCTATGCCGTAATAACAGAGGGAATAGGTGGGGAGGGCCCAATGTGCCAAATGCCATCGTCCCGGTTGTCCGTCCGGCCCGCAGACGCGCGGCCCGTATTTTTCCACTAACGTCCCGACTGTGGTACGGCCATTCATCGCCTGTAACATCTCCAGGCCGGTGCGATTCAGTCGGATGAGCGGTAAGTTATCATCGAGGGGAGCAACCCACCATTCGTCTGCATTGCACTGATACGTGACAAGATCGGGAATGTGCCAGGCGAGGCGATTGAGAGTCTCTCCGGTGAGATTGAGTGGTTCATGAGCAGCGACAGGTGGTTTCATAATCGAGGTGATTTGATCTGATTGAGGGCCGCAGCCTACACGATGGGCTGGGATGCTCGCAAGGAGCTGAGGTAGATAGAACGGACTGCTAGAGCTGAGAAGGTGATGAGGAGTCGCTGACGGTAATGATTCCGTGCATGATGGGGTGGATTCGGCACAGATAGGGGTAGCGACCGGGAACCAATCCTGGAAGTGTAAAGCTGCCGTTCGGCAGGACGATTCCGGAGTCGAATGCACAGAGGTTCCCATCCTCCAGACAACCCAGATGGGTAATCGTGTGTTCTGTGGCGGTGGGGTTCTCCCATCTGATGGGGGCTCCACTGGATACAGTGGCAGATTTCGGGACGAAATAAGGTGATCCACCATCGATGATGATGGCGATAAAAGGCGGCGTAGCAGCGGTGGGCCAGGCTGTGAAGAGTCCAAGCGTTAAGATGGCAATGATCACCAGCGTTTTCATCGTTCCGCATGCACCTCGATCGTATCTCCGCCCATTTTACCACTTGGTCAATGGAGGAGGTAGTGCCTCTGGGCAGGATTCTTGGGTTTTGTCCTTGACGTCTCAGCTTAATTATAGGATTCTCCCATCCGTTGGAAACCATAAGCGAGTCGACGCGCGAGATTCATACGTGTGAGGTGCTCTGCCAGTTCAGGTGCTGGGCTTTGGTGTTCTGTTGTGGCCGTGGGAAGCGCAACGAAACCATAGCTGGGACTACAGCTCCGTCGGCATTTGAACCGAAATGTTCCAGGTTACACTCGACGATATGATCTGGCCGGGCGGGCAAGAGCGTTGTGAGTTGCAAGACCCTATAGGTTCATGCTAGATGGAGAATGTGTCAGACATCTAACAGATGAGAGAGGAGAAATTCGATGGCGAAGAATAAGAAACGGCCGGCGAAGAAGACCCCTGCGAAAGCGAAGGCCAAAGGTAAGTCCAAAGCGAAGTCCGCAGTCAAGAAGCAGGCTTCAATGAAAACTGCCAAGAAAACTGCCAAGAAGATTGCCAAGAAACCGGCAGCCAAGAAGACGGCGAAGAAACGTGTTGCAGCGTCGCCTAAGGCAGCTCAGAAGAAATCGGCAGCCCCCGCTCTCGACAAGAAATCCATGAAGTCATTCGCAGGCGAAGAATCCCAGAAGTCCATGTTATCCCAATCAATGGGATCGCCGATGCTGAAAGATACCGATCTTGACGAAGAGTTGGGTGAGGATGAGGTGGATATCGCTGTTGAGACCGATGAAGACGTAGAAGAAGAGCTCACGCTTGACGGTGAAGATGAAGACGCCGGTTTTCCTGAAAAGCCAGAAGGATTGCTAGACGACGCAGACGAATACCACACGCATTGATACTTACAAGTGCGTGTGTGTTCTGCACGACTCGGTGGGGTCGTCCGGTCCGGTCAGGCTATGAGCCGGTTCCGCTATCATGGCATCGGTTCCCCATGTGTCGCATCCTCCCGCTGAATCCTCTGCGATAAATGCCACATGAGTCATTTTTTGTTTGTTGCCGGGGCCTTACGAGAGCGCACCTCGGTGGAAAGCGCTGAGTTACAACTCGGACGTGGACTGTGGGGACTTTGCACTGAACTAATCAGAACGAATCTTCACACATATCTCGATGCAGGATCCCGCGGACTCGTGTACGTGCTGAAGGTTGGGATCTACGCTGAGTTCCGAATGATGCCGCCAATGTTGGAGCTCTCCGCGTTGGATGCACTCCTCCGTGACGAGCTGAGAACTGAGGCCAGATTTGGATTCGTGCGAATCCAGGAGGTGCGTCGACTGGCCTGTCCGTCTGTTATGAGCCAGGCATTGTTGCTCAATGTATTGCAGATTGCCGATCAGGCCGAACTCACTCGACGGTTGAAATTGGGCATGCATCGGTTGACGCAGGCTGAGTATGACGCTATTTTGCAGGGAGCCAAGGGCGAGGCGACATAGCCGGATGCTCAAAAAG
>DATDFW010000329.1:0-4696 GCA_036522375.1 Nitrospiraceae bacterium | reverse complement strand
CAATCGGGGTAAGAAACCTGAAACGCTCATATTCGGTCGGTGTCGCCGTGGAAATGATGAATGAATTCGTATGCCAACCACCATTTTTTGTGAGGTTAAATCCTCCACCACGAAGAGATGTCCACCGAAGCCTTCCCACGCACCGCTTCGTACTCAATAGATACTCTTACTCACTTCATTCGAGAATACACTCTCAATGCCACTGGTATTATAGTCCGTCACGGCAAAATAGTAGGTGCTCCCGATTGCAAGATTTGCGACCGAATAGGAGGTGACGTTTCCAACAGTGATGGGGGCACCATAGACTCCTGAAGCTGTGCCCATATAGACCTTGTACCCAGCCAGATTAGTCAAAGTGCTCGGCTCCCAGGTGAGCGTCGCTGTGTTGACATTGCTCGATGTGCTCGTCGGCGTCGAACTGATGGTGGCTCCGGACGTGACCGTCAACGTTACGGGAACGGAGATACTCCCTCCTTTGGTGACGGTAACCATTACGGTCGCCGTGTAGGTGCCCGCAGCCAATCCAGCGGGATTGACACTCACCGAGATTTGCGCTGAGCTTGTGATGCTCCCATTCGACGGGGACACGTTTAACCATGCGGCGCTGTCGGTGCTGCTCCATATCAAAGGGCGGTTATTGTTTTTAAGCACGTTCAGAATTTGGCTGGACGGACTGGTGCCGTTCTGCACAGCATGGAAGCTCAACGTACTCGGAGTGGCTTGCAACGCCCATGCGTCAGGCAACGTGGACACACTAATAACAAGCATTACTACAGTGCATAAGAGCCCGCTACAGGATCGCCTCCAGAATTGAAACCGGAAATGTCGTTTCACTGGATTCATCTGATCCTCCTATTTCTGATGTGTCTTCACATCACATCACTCTCACAGTACTAGGCCTGGCGAGCAACCTGCATGCCATACCTGTGGGAGATGACAACCTATTAACTTTGTAAGGTTTTGATTCGGCGGGAGCAACGAATGGCGCGGTTAATGAGCTTCAACCAGCATTGAGGCGTAGGCTAGGCACTTCAGGAATGGCTGGAATTGTACAAGACATTTCACGATTTGGTAGAGGGCAAAACCGTGCTGAAACCAAGCCCCTACCCCTCCTTGAGCGCGCATGATTGGAAGTCCATGCCGGGATCGACAAGAAGGGAACTCTGACCCGGCTTGCTGCTCAAAATCGGAGCGAGCACGAGACTTACGGTCGATGCTGACATTTGAAACCCGGCCTGAGTAATCGGAGCCGGACTACGATGCAAGGCCGTGGGCAGGCGTCCACGGACCCGCAGGAGGAGGTGCCCCCTGCGCCCGCTATAGCAGTCGCATGTGCTTGTTGGTCATACGCCAACCTCGCGCCGGAAGGCTCTCTAATCCTTCACCTGAACCCAGGCACTCTGAATCATTTCTCCTTGGGAAGGCGCGAGAAGTAGAACGTGGCAATAGCCACGGCCGCCGCGACATTGAGGGATTGAATGTCACGGCTTAGGGGAATGGTAAATCGAGTGGTCGCCTGCCTGCGGAGCTGTGCTGACAATCCACGACTTTCATTACCGACAGCAAGGACAAGCTTCGGTGACACGTGGCGGATCTCGTCGATCGGAACGGTCTCGTTCCCTGCCACTTCTGCTGCATAGATCCGACAGCCTTGACTGATTAATCCGGTCACATCTACGGCCACAAAGATCGGCAACCCAAACAATACGCCGCTTGCGGCTCGAACTACCTTGGGATGATAAACATCGACTGATTCCGGCGTAAGCCACAAGGCGCTCACATTGAGAGCTGCAGCTGTTCGAATAATGGCCCCCACATTCGTGGGATCTTGTAACTGCTCCCCAAAAATTCCCAAGACAGTCGGTTGTTTCAGCACCTCTGCTTCATTCCAACTCGGTTGCCGTACCACAGCGAGGATCCCTTGCGGCGCGTCCTGATCAGACAATCTAGAGAACTGAATATTGGAACAGGAGTACCGCTGTGTCGAGGAGGCCAATCGACGAACCAATTGGTCGCATTGCCCATCTTTTTGCAGATACCCGTGGACAGTGACGATGGTGAGAATCTCTTCGGGATGTCGAGTCAGGAGATCTCGAACTGCGTGGGCGCCTTCTACGACGAAGGCGCCATCCTGTGTGCGTGCACGTCTCTCAAGGAGGAGTTCACGTATGCGCGCCCCTTGTGAGCGCGTGAGGAGCGGAAGTGAGGCTGACACGCTAATGCAATAGTGAAGAAGACTTGTTCAGCGGCGTTTCCGCCCGGATGCAGCTTCTGCAGCTCGAATCCTTTGGGCCCGCGCCTTCGCTCGTTTAAGTGCCGTCAGCTTCCCTCGGGTTCGATCTTGCTCGTGTTGAAGCTTTTCGAACTGCGACTTGAGATAGAGCTTTTCTTGCTTGTGCAGCGTGGCACATTCTTCTTGAGAAAGCTGGATCCAATCTCCACAAGTCCGAGCGCGTTTGATCCGCTGTTCCAATGACTCACGCAACTGCTTGGAACGCATGCTTAAAAGCGACTTCAACGCGTCCTTGCGCCGTTGTACTTCTTCTTCTTCTGCAATAATTCCACGAATATCTGTCCCTAACATGGTACGCCTCCCTCACTGAATCGAAAATGAATAGCAATTATACCTGATTTCATCATTCATCTTCCACTGAGAGAAATTACGTATAAGGCCTTGAGTTCAAAGGATTATTTTACCATCAGCCAGAAGTTGAGGTTGCGGGAAGGATCCTAATTTCAGTACCATGGGGTCATGGCCCTAGGACAACAGATTCAGGCCTGGCGTATCTCGCGGGGTCACTCGATCGACGACCTGGCAACCGAATCGCATCTTTTGCCTCATGTGTTAGAAGACATTGAAGCGGAAGTCATTGATCCCTCTGCCTCGTTACTCGAAACCCTCGCTGCCGCCCTGAAGATTCCTCCTGCGTGGCTCTTTAGTCATCCAACCTCGTTTCGTACCTTATTCGACGATCCAGAGGAAGATACAAGTTCCACTCCCACGGGGCCGGATCCTGTAACAGAACGTATTCTTTTCGGATCACGGATGGATCGATCGCTATATGTCCTACTGACCGCTATCATGCAATGCGGCGAACCGAAATTGCTCCGCGCCGCAGAAGTGAATTTGCGCAGCCTCGTCAAACAAGCCAAACAGGCGACGACCCCATGGGAAAACCGCCCTTCGGGCCACTTTGAGCCACCGACTGACTAGGCAAAGCCACTGGCTCAAACTCCGATGCGTATCCCCTGAATTTGCACAGTTCACGAGATATGGGCGACATCAGAAGACTTGCAGAATAAAGCACTTGAGATAGCGCGTCTCGGGCATGGTGGCGAGGATGGGATGGTCGCTGGCCTGTCCACGCTGTTCGAGCAAACGAACCTGTCGTTTCGTATCGCGTGCAGCAAGTCGGATGCTTGCCCATATTTCTTGCTCAGTCACATGATGGGAGCAGGAGCTCGTGACCAGAAATCCCTCTGGCTTAGTGAGTCGCATGCCGAGCATATTCACATCTTTGTAACCAGCCAATGCTCGCGAGACGGCCTGTTTACTGCGAGCAAACGCCGGAGGATCAAGCAATACCAGATCGTATCGTCGTCCAGCCCGCTCCAACTTTCGCATTTCCCCAAACGCCTCCGCCGATCGATAGACGCAACAACCATCGACCTTATTGAGCACAGCATGGTTGCGCGCGAGCGCGAGGGCCTCCTCGCTCACATCCAACCCTTCGACCGATTGTGCTCCCGCAAGCGCGGCATGAATTCCAAACGCGCCAGTGTGCGCAAATACCTCGAGCACCTCCGCACCGACCGCCAACCGTGTCATTGCCATTCGATTCTCCCGCTGGTCGCAGAACCAACCGGTTTTCTGCCCTCGTTCGATATCGACAAGAAATTGCGCCGGTCCTTCGTGGATATCGATCATCGTCGCACCGCTCCCTCGAAGAAATCCTTTCTGCACGGGAAGGCCTTCCAATGTACGACTCTTGGCATCGTTGCGCAGATACACTCGCGTGGCTCCGGACTCCTGACAGAGGAGATCAGCCAACAGTTCTTTCCGGCTGTCCATACCGGAGGACAGGGTCTGCATGACCAACACGTCGGCATAACGATCCACGATCAAACCCGGCAATCGATCTGCTTCTCCATGGATAAGGCGATACGCATCGGTGCCGGTCACGATCCGCCGGCGAAGCCTGATGGCCTGCACGAGTCGATCCCGCCAAAATTCTTCCGAAATGGGTTCGTCGTCGAAGGTCAGGATCCTCACGCGGATCTTGGAATCGGGATTGTAGAGACCTCTCGCGTAGAATTGTCCATTCGGCGTCATAATATCAACCACATCACCCGAGACCAGCTGCCCGCTGCTCCCCTCGACATAACCGGCATAGACCCACAGGTGCCCCAAGTCCTCTACGCCACGTTTGCGCGAAAGGCGGACACGACCGCGAGGATTATCATCCTGAATATCCATTGTGTACTTATCCAATGGGACGAAGTGAACGTCAAGCCCTCTCTGGACACATCTGCTCGCTTGACGCCTGGCCCGCGCTATGGTTTGCTGCGCCTATGTGCGAAGTCGCGTATGTTTCCCGCTCGATGAACCAGGAAGCTCAATGATGAAACGAATACCAACCATCGGTTCTGCCGTGATCGAACGGCTCCACCAATTGGGAGTTCGCCATATATTTGG
>DATDFW010000328.1:0-3828 GCA_036522375.1 Nitrospiraceae bacterium | reverse complement strand
ATGTCTTGGGAGCGCAGGTCTCCTCCTTCACGGCGTCGCCACCCTCTGACCTCAACGAAGTCGAACGTCGGCACATTCTGCAGACCCTTACTTTGACCGACTGGCACATCGAAGGCCCCGATGGAGCAGCGGTGCGGTTGGGCCTCCCGCCCAGCACTTTGCGCAGCCGGATGAAACAGTTTGGAATCAAACGACCGCTGGCTCACTGAAGTATCCGCACGATCTCTCTCCACCTACTCAGTACGAGCCGCCCTCAGTCCGTCGTGAGCGGAGCCCGGGACGATCGCCCTTGGTCAAGGCCCAGCACGATGAAGCTGTTCTTGGCACCGAGGCCTATTCAAAATGCTTGTGAAGTCTCTACCATGTGACCTTGTGATCACATTGAGAGTCAGGACTCGAAATCGGAGGGGTCGAAACCAACAATTTGAGATTCAGGTCTCCGCGTCCCGAAACCTGCTTACCTAATATCCCACCGCATGATGGCCTTGCCGCGTCAGCCGTTTCACCAGAGCTCCGCGAATCGCCGGTTCTTTGTCGGTCACCCAGATATCGCGCGAATCGTGTCGCCCGGCGTCCGTTCGAGCTCTGGCTTGACCCGGTAGGCCAATTCAAAAATTCCGGATCCGTTATCAAGGATGCGCCATCTCATCCCCTCAATGCACCTTAACGGAACTGGTTCTCCGGATCCGTTAGGATTAAGTCTACATGATTCTGATCATTTACTTTCGCCATCACATGATCTCCGACAGTAACCCCTACGACGTTCATCTTCGTTGTCTTGTCCACCTGTAAGCGTATCTCTTTTCCGTCTTCCCTGGCCTTGACGACATAACTATTCCCTTCGATCCGTAGCACGTTTCCTATGATCACCCTTTCGTGTTCGCTCTTCTTATTTTCTGCAGACGACGCGACATCAGAGAGTCCCGGACATATACAAAACAGAACACAACAAGACACGGCACCGAGGATCTTGTGAAGACCTGTCATAAAGGCCTCCTTGCTTAAGAGTGGATTGGCGATGATCCGCCATGCAGAGAGTTGAAGCCATCCACCATCGATCTAGCGGTTGCTCGTCCAAGTATTTCAGGGCTTGAACGACCTGAAAGGAATTTTTCCGATCCGTCGACCGCGAGTAAGGTGTTCATCAGTTCATCAAAGCCTCTCCCTTGCATGAGCACCCGCGTCCCTATATTGAGAGATCTCCTTATGCGCTCTTGTTCGAGCTGAGTCACTCCCCATATTGCGCGCCGTGGCGAGAGCTCCTGAAATGTCATTGGCTCTCGCTCGGATCAATGCGACCCCAAGCAGGACCGCATCTCTTCGTAACGGCCCTTTGATGTGATTGACTGTCTCAATCGCGCCTTCTACGTGTCCCGATCGCGCCTGTTCGAATGCAATGTGCGTCAGGACACCGCTACGGTTGATTTCATGGGGAATCAGTTTGGCCGTGTGGAGAGCGCCACGCTGGTCTCCGGCCTTGAATTGACCGATTGCGATGGCTTCTAGAGCGGCTGACCAGTCTGCCGAATTAGCAATTCTGCTCGCCGTGTCGAGCGCCGCACCGATCTCTTTCGATCGCGCCTGCTGCTCGACAATCTCCAGTAACGTGAAAGCCACCTCATCACCACATGCGGAGGGGACTCGCTGTATTGAGAATTGTATTTTGAATCTACCGCCGCCGCACATGGAATGGAACTCGTAGAAACCGCAGGATTGCAGGAGAATTTTTACGAGGAGGAGAGGGCGTGATCGTTCGATTAGGGTGTGCTGACGATGCCGTGGGTCAGTGCGTATTTGATCAGGTCTGCAGTGGTCTTCAGCTTGAGCTGGTCCAGGATCTGTCCCTTATGAAACTCGACGTCGTGATCAGCGGCGTAATATAGGAATGGCCCGCAAGCACGGCCTGAATCGCCTGCTCCAATTCATCTACGGCCGACCCCCTTGAGCATATAGGCCGACGCTCCTGCCTCGAAGGCCGATCGCACATAATTCGCACCGGCATGCATCGTCACGATAATGATCTTGGTGCTTGGACAAATCCTCTTCAGCTGCGCCGCCGTGTCGGTGCCAAGCCACGACTCGGTTCATCTCGTCGAGGAACCGCTCGCTGCGGGTGGGCTTGCGATACCGTTGCATGGGTGCCCCTCCTCATCAGTACCAGAAGATTCTTTTAATTTTAAAGTGCTTTTGGTCTGAACGTGTCCACTCGCCAAGTTTTCGGTCAACGGAGTGATTCTCTTGTCGCCGCCCGGCTGCGCGAGATCCCCTTTGCAAAGGCCCATTCAAAGATGTTCAACTCCCTGGCTCATAGTCGGCCCTGAGGCTACGTCCTAGGCGCCGATTGTGCAGATGCTCTGGAAGCGAATGAAATATTCATTGCAGAAAACGACTGCATATCCAACGATGTTATCCCAGATGACGGCAAAGTCTAGGACACCGACCGCATTACGTTTCTACGCGCATACTTAACGCAACACGAGTGACACGACCTGGTCAAACCTCGCTGCTTTTTTTCCCGAAATACTCCTTTCGGCTGACCGCCACGTCCGTGACGAATAGGACTCCGGAGTGTCGATCGAACAGCGGCCTGAGTCCGGCGAGGATCGGATTCACTTTTTCTTCCGGGACGACCGTCATGATTATTTCGAGGCTTTCCTGCTCGCTGAACATGAAGTGCGCTTGATGCACGCCGCCATGGCCTTTCCCCGACACGTTGCCGATGATCGTGTAGCCGGTCGCTTTGACCTGATCCAGCAGCTCGGTCACG
The DNA here is from genome assembly GCA_036522375.1 of Nitrospiraceae bacterium. Classification (GTDB taxonomy): domain Bacteria; phylum Nitrospirota; class Nitrospiria; order Nitrospirales; family Nitrospiraceae; genus Palsa-1315. Next base: position 1,061 of record DATDFW010000328.1, on the reverse strand, counting down.
AACGACCTGTGCTCTCCCGCCACTATCACACGAATTTCTTTCATCGGATGCAATGTCAACGGACCCACAATCGATCTCCTTCCTTGGCGAGGTCTGGTTCATTCCGGCTCAGCCTAGCCCGCTCAGTTTAGCCCATTCGCTCGTCGGCCGATAGCGATAAAATGCACCTTCCTCCGGTTCCAGCGCGACGACGTGCACCCACTCATTGCGATAGAAGTATTTCAGCACATCGTGTCGCTCGATCAGCTTGTCGATCCGTTCGCGCGGCGCTTCGACGACAGTGAGCAACCGCATCGGCTCGTGGTAGGGCACCTCGCCGTTCATGACGGTTTGCTTGGCCAATCCAAGCCGGAGATCGCCCCATGGTCCAGACATGATACCGAGTCGCCCCACCACGTTGTGGTAGATTTTACTGCCGCTGCCATACACATCATTGTCAACCGCGGAGAAGTAGTGTTCCATATTGATCCATTGGCCTACGACTTGCGGACCGGTCAACAGCACCTCGAGCAGACGATTGCTGGGATCTTCCCGATAATCGTAGGAATGAAGAAAAACACGTCCTCCTAGGTCCAGGCCCTTTGTCAGCTCACGCCGTCCGATCACCAATGCCGTATTGCTTGAGAGACCCCACTCAGGTCTGACCTGGCTCCAGTCGGCGCTCCGTCGTTTGACGAGTGTTTCGGCCTTGTGTCCCTCTATGGTCCGTTGAATCTCGGGAAAACGACGGCAGCGTTCTTGGCTGGTGAGCGCGGAAGCCTTCTTCAGATCCTCTTGGAGTCGGGCCAAGTCTGCACGGTGCGTCGGCGGTACGTCTTCCAAGTCGAAGAGTTGTACCTCGTCGGTTGTCGTGTCCATCTGGCCGGCGAGAAAGTGCGTATCTGGGGGAATGTCGATTCCAACCTTGGTCAACCGTTCTCTCATTTTTTGGTTGTTCGCCATCATCGCGAGGACGCGGGCGTTCGGCTTGCCCTCATTTCCGCCGCAGGCGCCGCAATCCAGGGCGGATTCGTAGGGATTGTTGTCAGATGTGCTGCCGTGAGCGCAGAACAGGACGATCC
>DATDFW010000327.1:0-6961 GCA_036522375.1 Nitrospiraceae bacterium | reverse complement strand
ATCGATGTCTTCTTTTGCCAGCACCTGAGCCGCGTCCAGTGCCAGATGGACCATCGCACCGTAAGTGATCACCGAGATGTCACTGCCGGCGCGTTTGACGTCGGCCTTCCCGATCGGGACAATAAAATCTTCCTGCGGCAATGTCGCTTTGATCCGCCGGTACAAAAACTTGTGCTCGAAGTAAATGACCGGATTAGGATCGCGGATGGCAGCCTTGAGGAGGCCCTTCGCATCATACGGAGTGGAGGGAGCCACGAGCTTGAGTCCCGGCGAGTGGAAGAACCAGCCTTCCGGACATTCGGAATGGAAGGGCCCGCCATGCACCCCACCGCCAAACGGAGCACGAATGACCATCGGCACCGCCGCTCCCCAGCGATAATGGTTTTTGGCCGCGACCTCGGTGATTTGATCGAACGCACAGGAGATGAAGTCAGCGAATTGCATCTCCACGACCGGGCGGAGGCCCATCATCGCCGCTCCGATGGCAGCTCCTACAAAACCGGACTCGGCCAATGGTGTATCCAAGACCCGCCACTCGCCATATTTCTGGAGAAACCCTTCGGTAATCTTGAAAGCCCCGCCATAGGCGCCGATATCTTCGCCCATCAGAAAGACCCGCTCGTCGCGAGCCATCTCTTCGTCCAGAGCCTGCGAGATTGCTTCCAGGTACGTCACCTCGCCAGCGGCTTGAGCCATGGTAGTCATATCGTGCTCCTTCCGAGCTGTGAGTTCACAGCTAATAGCTGCCGGCTGTGTCCGCAAAAACGCCCTCCAACACTTCCGGCCCTTCCGGCAATGGGCTACTCTCGGCAAACTCCACCCCCGCCTCGACTTCCTTTTTCACCCGTTCGCCGACCTCATGAAAGTACGACTCATGGCCATAGCCGAGCTGTGCAAGCAGGCGCTCCGCCTTCAGGATCGGATCCACCTTCTTCCATTCATCCAACAATTCGCACGGGACATACTTCGCCGGGTCATGCTCGGAGTGCCCGTGCATCCGCATCGTTTTGAATTCGATGAAGGTGGGCCCCTCGCCGGCACGGGCTCGCGCAATCGCACGCGTGGCAGCGAGATACACAGCGGCTACGTCGTTTCCATCCACAATTTCACCGGGCATCCCATAGGCTTTTGCCCGGTCAGCCACGTCGAGGATCGCCATCTGCAGACGTTGAGGCGTCGAATAGGCATATTGATTGTTGTTGCAGAAGAACACGACGGGGAGTTTGCGCACCGCCGCAAAATTCATCGCTTCGTGGAAATCGCCGCGGCTAGTCCCGCCGTCGCCGGTTCCGGTGAAGACGATGCGGGATTCGCCTCGGATCTTGAACGCCAGTGCCACCCCAGTCGCGACGGGCAGATTGTCTGCCAGGTGGCTGACAAAGCTGATCATGCCGCGCTTGAGATCCCCCATGTGCACGTTGCCGTCCTTGCCCTTGCTGGGGCCGGAGCGCTTGCCGAGATATTGGGCGAGGACTTCGCCTGGCGTGAAGCCGCGAACAAGGAAGGCTCCCATATCACGATGAAAGGGGGCGATGACGTCATCGCGTTCCAGTGCCGAGGCATAGCCGACCGAAATTGCTTCCATCCCGTGGCTGGTATATACACCGCCTAGGATCCGACCTTGACGATAGAGAGCGCAGATACGGTCCTCAAGGGCTCTGGTGAGGCGAAGATAATAGTACATCTGTAAGAAATCGACTCGCGCGATTTCCCGTGTGACATCTGACGGCTTCATGAGCGGTTCCTCCTCCTCGAAGCAGGGTGGAACATACGTCAGAGCTCAGGCATGTCCCTCCAGGACAGTAACGGCCTATTCATCCGGCATAGAGGGCAGTGCGCCGGCTCCCACTGAGGCATATCCAGATCCGTCGTATAGTAGAACGGATGTTGTGCAATCAGGCTTTCCATCTGGGGAAACTGGCGGCTATCACGACGAGCGAAGACCATCATCCCGGCCAGCAGGCCCCCGTTGTCGGTGATCACCTTTCCGAGCTTGCTGACGCAGTTCCCGCGTGTGGTGATATCATTGAGCGCCACAAAAGACTCACCGGATTTGATCGCGCCGACCTTGATGTCCGTCCCGATCCGCCCGGTCTCGCAACTATAGGGCGTCAAGGTGACGCGCATTCGCATGGTGTGGTGGAGTACGTCCGCAATTCCTTCAGCAAGAAACTCGGCGGCTGACGTGGTTGCGACGATTCCGGTAATCGGATTGTTCTCAAACGTCTGCCTGATCCACTCGGCCATGTCTCGAGCCAGCAGCTTGATCAGCTCCGGGAAACGGGCAATGGATTCGAACCGTAGATAGATCGCCGTATGGTGGCCCGATACCACTTCCACATGAGTGTCAAAGAAGACCGACCGAGAAGTCCGCAGGACGCGCAGGATATCCCACTCGGTAAGCCTGGTGTGTGAACCGGCCCGGATAATCATTTTCAGCCTGTCATCGATCTCCGGTCTGTCATAGAGATCACTGTGCCGGTGCACCAATTCGGCGAGAGCCTGCTCGCTCTTGCTGACACCCATATCACTCCTCCTGCGTTGCACCTACCACCCCTGTTCTCAGCACCCCAATCGGTTGAATTTCCAACTCCACCACGTCGCCCGGCTTCAAATACCGATCCATTTCAAGTCCGCATCCCCCACCTACCGTTCCTGAACCGAATACGTCGCCCGGATAAATCATTTCACCGCGAGACACATGTGCAATCATCTGCGAGAACGACCAGTGGATCGTCCCGAACCGTCCCCGAGACCATTCTTCCCCGTTCACCCTCGCAACCATCGTCAATGTGCCGAGATCCTCGATTTCATCGGGAGTCACGAGGCAAGGGCCCAACGCCGTCGCAAAGTCTTTGCCTTTGGCGGGGCCCAATCGGCAGGCCATCTCTTGAAACTGAATATCGCGTGCGCTGAAGTCGTTCATGATCGTATAGCCGGCGATATAGTCCTGGGCCTCCCGTTCGAGAATATCTTTTCCCTTGGACCCGATGACACAGGCTAGTTCCAACTCATAGTCCAACTTCGTCGTATTCAGCGGCCAAGCTAGGTTTTCGTCCGGCCCAATGATCGTATGGTGATTTCCTTTATAGTAGACCGGTGCCTTGTACCATTCCGGTGGAATCGGCTGGCCTCGTTTCTTCGACGTGGCGGCAATGTGGTCTTCAAAGGCGATAAAGTCGCGCAGCGAAGGTGGATTGAGCAGAGGAGCGGTAAGCTGCACGCCGGCCGACGGATACAGAATCATCTCACCGGACGGACCTTTGGTTGAAGGAGCCAGCATAACGACATAGCCCAGCGCCCGCCGCGCGGCTGCCATGGTCGAAGCACCCCCTTCAAGAAATTCCAGCATGTTAGAGGGAACCTGGGCATTGGCCAACCGGTAGGGTTGTGCTTCATGCTGGTCGGCCAACCACCGGACATAGGCCATATTCAAGTCGACGATGTTCTGGCCGTGCATCGCACCCACTCTCGTGAAGGGCCCGACAGGAGTTGTGACTCGGAAACTGACGAGTTTCATTGGCGACTCCAACTCAACGCATAATCCTTGATTTCCATCGCTTCCATGCCGGCCTTCACCGTGAAGGGTGTCTTGGATTCGACCATCACCGCCACTTCATTGGTGTACGTCTTACCTTTACCGGCTTGCACCGCCTGAGGTTGCGGTCCATGGTGTATCCCCTGAGGGTGCAACGTCAGCATACCCGGTTGAATCCCAGCACGGCTGAAAAAGTCTCCCTGATGATAAAAAAGTACTTCGTCGTAATCCGTGTTTCGATGGTAAAACGGGACGCGTAACGCCTCAGGATCATTTTCCAACGGTCGTGGAGCGAAGGTAGAGATGAGGCATCCGCCGGCTCGGAACGTTCCGTGCACGCTCGGCGGCAGATGATAGCGGGGACTCGTGACCGGCCGGAAATCACGCACGTTCAACTTGGCCGCCCACAGATCTCCCTTCCATCCGACGACGTCCATTGGATAGAAGGGATAGACCACCCGAGTGGAGTTTCCCTGTCGCTTGATGTGAACCTCCCATTCTCGGCCCTCGGATTCCGGTGACCCCATCGTCTCCAATTCAGGCGCGACAAGCACTCCCTTGTCGAACAGTGCATGCTGGCCGAGCGGTCCGCGGTCCGGCACCACAATCTGTTCCGGAGTCTCGACGACGAGGAAAAGAGTAGGCCCTGCATCGACGTGAACTCGATAGGTAGTCCCTTTGGGGATCACGACATAATCGCCCTGCTCATACGGCAGAGTCCCGTAGTCCGTCTCAAATCTCCCCGTGCCCTGATGGACGAAATAGACCTCGTCTCCATCGGCGTTACGGACGAAATGGGCCATGGTCTCTGGCGGGGAAGACAGGTAGAGGCTCACATCCTGACTCTGCATGATCAGGACTGTCTGGGTCGCTGCGGGCGGCGTGGCTGTCGTCAGGACCTGGGTGCAATCAAAGGCTCGCGGCTTCAGCGGCCCATCGATGTTCACCCACCCTGTCGGAGGATGCATTCGGTACAAATGTGATACCGGGCCCGCGAACCCTTCTCGCCCATGTTCCTCTTCGCAGAGCCCTTCGGGAATCCCGACATGGGCTTGATTGGGGACTTTCCCTTTCCGATTAAGATACATGGCCGGTCTCTCTGTAGAAGTTAGACGCGCAACATTCCCTTCATGACGCCTGTTTCAGCACCTTCTTCTTCATGGGAATCGGTGGTGTGTCGTAATCGATGATCGTCCGTTCGATCCCGGAAGCCTGGTCGCGCTCAATGTCTTGGTATAACGATTCAACTGTACTCCTGACAAACGTCTTTGCCGTTTCTTCCCCGTGCTGCCGTTGGGTCAATTCGATGAATATCCCGCTCCCCGGAAAGAGCGGATAGGTGAAACGCTGCTTGAGCGGGCCAAATCCATCCCGACCTTCTTTCAAGGGACCGCTGAATTTCACGCCGTGTGCTTCCCATTCACGACAGGCTGCCTCGATATCATCAACCTCAAGGGCAAAGTGCTGCACGCCCTGCCCATACTTTTCTATGAACTCGCTGATCTGGGACTTCATCGTCTTATCGCGCCCCCGCATGAGCGCAATCTTCGCATTCCCCCGTTGCACAACGACTGTGTCCATTGACGACTTGTCACCGCCGACATCCCGAGCCGACCAGATCACCTCAAACCCGAGAATCTTGGTGAAAAGAACCTCCGCCGCGTCGAGGTTTTCCACACACAGCGTGATGTGATCAATTCCTATTGCTTGGTTCACGATAACGCCTCCTCTCTTCCGAGGGGAATTCTCAGAGTTTCATTCCATGAGCCCGATCCGCTCCAAACTTCCACTGTAGAGGCAATATAACATATATTTACTATCAAACAATATATAAAGTATATCGTTTATAAAAACCATAAATCACTGTGAATGCAATATTAATACCTCCAAGTTCATTTAGCTATACCCTACTTGTGAATTCTTCTTCGAACAACTGTTGCTAATGTAATAGTAAATCTATATTATTGTACTGACCGTGGTCATCGTACGTTATTCTCAAGGGCATTGCCCTCAGGTATTCGGAGGTGACCCATGACGTTTTATCAAGAAATGAGGAGCATCGTACTCGGACACGGGGCCATCAACAATTCATATCTCGACCGGTTCCAAACGGGAAATCTCACCGACTCAGACCTGAAAGAATTTGCAATCGAGTTTTATAACTTTGCCCGATTCTTCCCCAAGATTCTGGTGTCTCAGCTTGTGAACACCGAGGACGAGAACGTGGCCGATGAATTAACCAAAGTCTTGTATTCTGAGTTGGGCGATGGACAGACCAGACATCGTCACGAATATCTGTATCGAGACTTTTTGCGATCTGTGGGCATCGACGTACATGAAGCCATGTCTCGCCCCATGCTCTCCTCAACCCGGGCGTATATTGAGGGGATGGGACAACTGTACGACGATGTGAACCACGCCAAGGCCCTGGGCGCATCCTTTGGTCTTGAGAACATGGCGATCACGATGTGGGATCACCTGATCCCCGGGCTCACATATCTGAAAACCACTCGCTATCCTCATATGGACATCACCTATTTCACATTTCATCGACAGCTCGAATCCACCCATGAGGAAGCGATGGAACATGCAGTGGCAGCCGTGCAGGGCACGACCAGTGAAGGTATGTCCGATCAGGAAAAGGAAGACTTTCGTTGGGGTGTGAACACGGTCCTTGGATATCTTGAGGGCTTTTGGCTGGGACTGGAACGGAGCGGGTCTCCTGACCGAGGAACTTGCGAAATCCATCATCACGCGGCCTGATGTCTTCTCGGTCACAGACACATTCAGTCCTGTGGGGGAGAGGAGTGCGACATGTCAGAAATCTCAACGTACCTTGAGGCGATTAAGAACCGTTACGAACTCACCAGCGATTACGCGCTGGCGAAGAAGCTGGGCATCGCCCAACCAGAAGCCAACCTCATGCGACGCGGGCTTAAGATTCCGAAACCCGTGCTCTGCATCAAGATCGCCAAGCTGCTCGGCAAGAATCCAGTGGAACTCCTGCTGATCGCGCAAAAAGACAAGGCTCCTTCCTCGGCGAAAGAATACTGGACTCTGGCACGAACGGCTGTCGACGTGATGCTTCACATCCCGAATACCCCAAGGTATATCCCGCACAAGGTCGAGGCGATCGGGCGAGAATTGCGCCAGCTTGAAACACAGACCTTAACGTATGAAGGAGCAGAAGCAAACGCGGAGGCAGTCCGGCTCGTTCAGATCACCGAACATTCCATCGACGCGATTATGGAGCGTTGGAACATCTGGAAAAAGGGTGAGGCTTTGTATCCCAACTACCTCTTGACTAACCAAGAAGCCGCCAAGCGCGGAGTGATTATCCGGCGTCTGTTGGTGCTGACGCGCGAACAACTGCAGGACGAATCATCTGTCGCCGATGCTCTGCAAGTCATGGACGACCAACTT
>DATDFW010000326.1:0-5846 GCA_036522375.1 Nitrospiraceae bacterium | reverse complement strand
ATCATGTTGATGTCATGGGTAATCAAGAGGACCGTCAAGCCTAACTCTTCGTGCAGATGCTGGACCAACTCGACGACATTGTGCTGGGTCATGATATCCAGTCCAGTCGTCGGCTCGTCGAGCAACAAAACTTGCGGTTGCTGGGCCAACGCTCTGGCAATGAAGACCCGCTGCTGTTGTCCTCCGGAGAGGTGGCCCAGGGCGGTGTCTTTGTGCATATCCATTGCGACGTGGGCCAACGATTCCATCGCAATCTCTCGATCTTTCCGTCCCGGACGCTTAAACAAGCCCAATGCCCCGTAGCGGCCCATCGTCACAGTTTCAAGTACCGTCACCGGAAAATTCCGGTCTACGACACCCTTCTGCGGGAGGTAACCGATCTTGGCTCTGTGGTGGCAACGTAGCTCATCACACGCACAATCGAAAATTCTGAGGTGCCCCCTCAGTGGGGCCATCAAACCGAGGACCGCGCGGCAAAGGGTCGTCTTTCCTGATCCATTGGGCCCGATGACCCCGACGAACTCGCCGGAGGGAATCTCGAGCGAGATATCTTCAAGTGCGATCACCCCGGGGAACCCAAAGGTGGCATGATCGAAGTGAATGATCGGGTGCGAACGATTTGCCACGCCGGCGAAAACTCCCTTTCCAAACCGCTGAAACCGATGCCTAGCTTCGCTAGGCCGTCTCCAGTGCATTGGCCAATTGGAGCACATTATAACGGAGCATGTCGAGATAGGTCTCCGTATGCGGCAAACCACCCGGGAGAGTGGTGAGCACCACCACGTGTGCGCCCGTCTCCTTGGCCAACAGCTCAGGAATCTTTTGGCTCAACTGAATTTCTGAGACCACGACCTTAATTCGGTCTTTTTTGATCTTCGCGATGAGGTTGTGAAGATGGAGTGCGGATGGTTCACTGCCGGATTGATGTTGGATCGTTCCAGCGATCTGAAAACCAAATCGTCTTGCGAAGTACGGCCAGGCCGGATGATGGGTGATGAATCGCCTGTCGGCCAGGCGTGTAATCCGATCACTGAGTTCCCCTCGCAGCTGATCCAGTTTCCGAAGATAGGAGGCCTGATTGGCTCGATACTCTGTTGCATGAGCTGGATCTGCCTGAATGAGCGCTTCCGTGATATGCCGCATCATAGTCGTCGCATTCTCAGGATCCATCCATACGTGAGGATTCCCTTGTTCATTCTCTTCGGCGGCATGCGACACACCGTCATGTTCTGGTCTGTCGCGAAGCAGTGCGATCCCTTTGGATGTGGTGACGACCCGAAGTGAAGAGCTGCCGGCATTCTTCACCAACGAGGAAACCCATACTTCAAGACCGATACCAACTTCGAACAGCAGCTTGGCTTTCCGAACCGCGAGGAGATCACTCGGTTTGGGCGAGTACGTATGTTCATTTTCAAAACCGCTCAGTAAGGAGGTGACCCGTACATGGGATCCGCCGACTTGTTCGGTCAGGTCCTTTAAAACGGGAATTGTGACTACGATATTGAGAGGCTGGGAAGTTGAGACTGCCAGACCCAACGGTGCGGCGAACGCACTGTGACCAACAAGGAACGCATAGAGGAGGCCAGCCAATAGAACATTCAGCATGGATGAGGACGCTAACATTGGGTCCTTTCGTTGTCAACGCAACGGCTTGGGTTTAATCACACGAGCGGGATGCTGAGCCACAGATTGTGTCCAGTGACCGGCGGCGATCCTAGGACGTCGTGTCCCAATTACCTACCCCATGTGGACCAGCAAAGGACAAGCATGCCGAAATCCTTTTTCGCGCGTGAGACTCGGCCACACTGTCTTCCCTGCTTGACCCCGACGGTGAGTTCCATTAGCGTAGCGATCCTACAGCTCGACGAGACGACCACTAGGGGGTAAGGAATGCACGTCGTAGGACTCATGTCTGGAACATCCGGAGACGGTGTCGATGCAGCACTCGTAGACATCAGCGGGCGCGGTCGCACTCTGAAGGCGCGGACGCTCGCTGCGCACACACTGGCCTATCCCCGCTCATTACAACAGCGCATTCTCTCTGCATCAGTTTCGGGGACAGTTGCTGAAGTCTGTCACCTCAACGCGCTGCTTGGTGAATGGTTTGCGAACGCTGCCTTGCTCGTGATTCGCCAGGGGAACCTCCAGCCGAGCGATGTGGCGTTGATCGGCTCTCATGGGCAAACCATACACCACCTTCCACATGGCATCCACGCGCCGGGTGTCGGTGCGATTCGTTCTACTTTGCAAATCGCCGAGCCGGCCGTGATTGCCGAACGAACAGGAATTACCACCGTGGCCAATTTCCGTTCACGCGACATCGCTGCAGGAGGTCAGGGGGCTCCGCTGGCACCAGTCGCTCATGCGCTGCTCTTGAAACATGCGCGGCAAGCACGGTTGGTGGTGAATCTTGGAGGCATCAGCAACGTGACGTATGTGCCAAAGGGTGGACACTTCGGTGAGATACAGGCATTCGATACGGGGCCGGCCAATATGGTTCTGGATAGTTTGATGGTGCGTGTGACCGATGGACGGCTCTTGATGGATCGCGATGGAAAACTTGCCATGAAAGGGCGTGTCGATTCACGACTATTGGGCAAGCTGCTCGCGCATCCCTTTCTGTCCAAGCGACCGCCTAAATCGACCGGTCGTGAAGCATTTGGCCCTGATGTCATCGATGAACTGATCGCGATTCAACAACAGCGTCGCCTTTCAATCGAGGATCTGTTGGCGACCTGCAGTATGTGGACGGCCAAAGCGGTGGGAACCTCGCGACGATGGATCGGCGGCGAAATCGACGAAGTGGTGGTGGGTGGTGGTGGCGTCCGCAACCGTGCGATCATGAGCCATCTTGTAACAGTATTCGCACCGGTTCCGGTCACCACATTTGAGGCCATAGGGTGGGATAGTAAGGCGTTTGAGGCCGTGGCCTTTGCCGTTTTGGCCTATCAAACCGTGACGGGGCAATGGGGCAATATTCCCTCCGTAACGGGTGCGAACCATCCGGTACTGCTTGGCACAATTGTCCCGAACGGCCCTCGCTGGCGTGAATCCCTTTCCAGGCGATAGCTTACGATGGAGAACGTATTCATTGGCCTTGCCATCGCATGCCTGGTTTTCCTGATTTGGCGGTTAAGGGTCTCTTCAATCACTGAGCGGGCCAGAAAAGAGGGCTTTGTTCTTCCTGCTGGTGTCACATTACGCCCTCAGCCTTTACTGACTGATACGGATCTCTTGCTCTACAATCTCATACGTTTAGCCGTGGAAGACCATTATCTCGTCTTTCCAAGGGTTCCTCTCTGGTCCCTTGTCAGTGTCGAAGCAGAAGGGACCGTTCGATCGCATGTATTGAGACAGATCGCACTGAAGCAACTCGACTTTGTGTTGGTTCACCCGGGAACGAAGGCTGCGGAGCAGGTTGTCTTGCTTGAGGATGGTTTCCCTTCTCAACCACACGAGGTTTCTCGAAGGCGAGACATCGAGTCAGTCTTACAGGCTGCCGGTATCGTACTGACCATCTTGAAGCCCCATACATCCTATACGGTCCCTCAACTGGCCCAGTTACTCGGCGTGCGGGATGACGAGTGACTGCCACAGCCTATTCTCAACACATCCTCTGCCCATTTTGATGTGGAACTAGTCGGAAGAACTGTTTCCGGTCAATTGGGGGATCTGTTCCTCATCTCGCACCGGCGCCGCATCCAGAGCTTTCCGTGCCAACTCTGCTTCAGCGGTTTCAGGATATTGGTCGATCACTCGCTCATACATCATACGAGCTTTTTCATGATCCTTCAGCCTCGTATAGGTTTGCCCAATTTTTAGGGTAGAGGCACTCAGTTTCGGACTGAGTGGGTAATAGGACACGAGATGATGGAACGATTTCAAAGCTTCTTTGTAGCGCCCCAATCGGTACTGGCATTCTCCCACCCAATATTGCGCATTGGCTGCCAGCGATGACTGCCCGTGGAGTTCGAGAAAGAAGCGAAAACCAGCCAGCGCAGCCTCGTAGTCCCTATGCTTGAACTCCTCCATCACTCGATCATAGAGGTGCCGAGATGAATCCTGCATGTTGGAAGGCGCAGCGACGGCAAGATTAAGAGAAAACAGCATCGAGACCATTCCAGAGAGCACGATCCTCAGTATCTTCATAGTCTCACCTCCATACTGCTCAGGAATGGCTCGGTAACCATTCTTCTGTGACATCGCAATCGTCATGCCACCACGGCCTGATCCGGTGCGGCTAAAATCGACAAGAATCCAGTACCTTGGCATCATTCGAGATTGGGAACTGCCGAGTGACTGGCCGCAGTTGAGCAACAGATTTGTACGATCTGTGCAGGAATCCTCTCGCTTGACGGAATGAAGTACACCAGCCATGAAATGGCTTCAGTCAATGCTTTGTAGAGAACTTGACTTGTTCCCTTGTGGCCGAAATAATGCCCTCGGCCATGTCAGAGTCTCACATGTACAATGGTGACGGCTAAATGGGAGTTGAACATGAGGACTGAACCTCCGCTGAATCCACTCGGTGGAAAAACTTTGATCGTCGACGTGAATGACAGCGACTCATACCCAAGACCCAGTGCAGCACTCCTCGATGCGGGAGAGCATGACCAGGTGTTTGTTCGTCCCGGGATCTATGAGGACAAAGTCTTTGTCACTGGGCGACCGATTCACCTGGTGGGGGCTGGTAGAGACGAGGTACAGATTTTTTCCCGTCGTGGAGGGCCTCTCTATCTCCAGAAAGTCCCAAACGGACGCATCTCCGGCATCACATTTCGATATGTCGGAAGCGATCAGAATTCAGCGATGAACTTCCTCGATTCCTCCTGTGCTGTGACTCAGTGCCGCGCCATGGAAGGTATTCTCTCTGGTGTGGTGATTTATGGCCCGCAAGCTCGCCTGACATTTGTCGAGAATGAGGTCTGTGGCAACCGTGAATCAGGGATTTTTGTTTTTGCCGGGGCACAGCCGAGGATTGCAGACAATATCTGCCGGGGCAACCACCATTTCGGTATTGCGGTGCGGGATCCTGGGAGCCACCCGGAACTCGTCAGAAATCGATGCCATGAGAATATGTTGAGCGGGGTGCTTCTCTTTCATCACGCAGAAGCACTTCTTGTCGACAATACGTGCAACGAGAATCAGCACTGGGGGATGGTGATGACTCCCGACTGCCACCCTACGCCCGATCGAGAGGAGCTCGACACCTCAAACATTCTTGCCCCCAATCCACGAGGAGCCATGATCGTGACGGACCAGCCATTAGGTGACATCGGACGGTGAGTAGACGGGTATCAAGGACATGACGATCATGGGATCAGTACACAGAATATTGAAAGAACAATCCGAAAGGAGTCACAAGGTGGTCTCTGGTCTTGGTTCCATTACCATCTGCAGGGAAAACGCCCATCATGGTAGGAGATTGACCGAGTGGGTCCTAGAGGCCTCATGAAGGTGGAACGCACTGCCTCCTTGCCGTTTTGCTCGATACATTGCTGTGTCAGCATGTTTCAGCAAATCGTCGACTGGATGATCATCGTGAGGATAGATTGTAATTCCAATACTCACGCCGACCGAAATGTGGTGGCCCTGTAACTCGAACGTCGTGGCAATGGATTCCGTGATACGATTTGCCACTACCAGGATGTTCTGTTCGGATGTGACCCCTTCCAGAATTATCGTGAACTCATCCCCGCCCATGCGGGCCACTGTATCGACCTCTCGCACACAGGTCTTGAGTCGTTCAGATACGGCTTTGAGTAGTTCATCACCTATGCCATGGCCAAATGTATCATTCACCGCCTTGAATCGATCGAGATCGAGGAGCATGAGACCAATCGGTT
>DATDFW010000325.1:0-4465 GCA_036522375.1 Nitrospiraceae bacterium | reverse complement strand
ATCGATAAGATCGATCCGTTTAAACGCAAATCAGACCCCAATGTCACCTTGCGGGCCATGGGAGTCTCTAACACCGCCTCCAGTCTATTGGGTGGGTTGACGATCATCCCCGGTGGGATGAAGAGTACGACCAATATGCTTGTCGGCGGCCGTACTCTCTGGGCTAATTTCTATTATGCGATCTTTCAGTTGCTCTTCCTGTTGTTCGCCACGTCTCTCATCAATCAAATTCCCAAATCGGCCCTGGCCGGGTTGCTCATGTGGGTCGGCTGGAAGCTCTGCTCGCATAAAGTCTTCAAGCGGATCTTCTCGGTGGGCAAGGAACAGATGTTTATCGCCTTGGTCAATGTCGTGGTGACATTGTGGACCTCGGATCTATTGGAGGGTATGATCGTCGGCACCCTCACGAAGATTGTCTTGCTCGTGAAGGATGTCATCAAGGCGTCTCCGGGAGAAGGGATCGGGGCCGCCTTGAAAGAATTGTTCGGCAACCCCATCATCCGAATCGGAGACGGCACCGGGTCTCGTAATGTGATGACCGTCTCTGCGAACGTGGTGTTACGGGGTACCATCAGTGAGATGAAGAATCCCTACAAAATCTACCTCTCGTCGATTACTTGCATGAATCTGGTGAAACTCGACGCGGCATTGAAGGCGATCGTGGTGCCGGAGGGCACCAAAGCGAACTATATGCTTATATTGGCCGGAAAGATTATCGACCACACCACCATGGAATATTTGCACAATTTCCAGGATCGCACCATCGAAGCTGGAAACACCTGTGTCCTCGTCGGAACGGACCGGTTCCGGGGCCTCTCGGATCATGCGCTGGCCTATCGCATCAAAGCGCACGAAAGCGCCATCGCATTCGCATGACGACTCGTGATATATGAAACCGCGTCAGGCGTGAAGGGACGGGATGTGGTCTGAACCTGTGACAGCCGAAGTGAAAGAAAGAACCATCGTCAAACCGACTGGTGACATCGAGTTCGCTATGCGCGAACGGTCCAGAGGGATGCCATGATAACTGATTCGACTGCATCCGAGGTTAGCACGGACAACGCGGTTGTTCGTGGCATGCCTATCCCACAACGGATCGACTGGTTGATGGAACATGCTCGTCGCCACTCCGTGGAATTTCAGAGTCCGGCGGTCTTCTGGCGCGCAGCCACATCGCACAGCACCCAACCGTCGTCACATTCAATAAAGGCACCGGTATACCTGATGACGGTTTTCTACCGCTCGCCGCATCTCCCTGCCAAGAAGTTGGTCCTGACCGCGCTCTGGCCAAGCTCAAGCGCGGCTTCTTGTTCGAGTTCGCCGCCGGGATCATCCATGATGAATTTCCCAACCTGAAGGAGAAGAGCTGCACGTGCGCAGCGCTGTCATGGCCTGGCAGCCGCGGGCGTTGGAGATAATGGATCGCTACATAGCTTGAACGCCACGTTATTTTACAGATCGGACCAGATAGAAAGGAGTGCCGCAATGCCACCAAGCATCTATGTCGCAGACGATGAACCAGTGCTTCTTAATGCACTTGTCAAGCGATTGTCCCAGGGCCAGCATCAAGTCAAGGCCTTCAAGTCCGGAGATGAACTGCTGGCCGCGGTTGACCAAGGCTTCCCCGATCTGATTCTCCTTGATCTAAAGATGCCTGGAAGATCGGGGCTCGAAATTCTGGAGGCACTTCGCAAGAAATCGCAAGATGCGATGGTGGTCATTCTGACTGCATATGGAACCGTCGAAGAAGCGGTTGAGGCCATGAAACTTGGGGCGTACGATTTCATTATCAAGACCGTAGACCTGAAGATGGTAGACCCAGTTGTGAACCGAGCATTAGAGAATCTTGCGCTACGCCGTCAGGTAGGGAACGCAGCCAAGGATAAAACTCTTCGCTAAGGAATTGGTTGGACACGTCACGCTCGTTCGCGACGTCGCGCAGAATCCGAAGACGACCGTCCTCCTGATGGAGGAACCTGTTAGGGATGCTGTGAGATCGATCATTCCATCATATAGGAGGAACCAACGACACCCTGATAGAGTTTTGTGTAAGCGCCTTTTACTGCTGCGTCGACAAACACCCCCACAATTTCCCCATGACCTCGGCCTGTTGACCGTGAAAGTAGTCCTGTCAGAGGTGGGACCAGAGAGATGTTTGACAATGCCTGGATCTAAATCCTAGGCACGCACAGGTGCAACGGAGATTCCATGTTCAAGCCGATCGCCCGCCTGTTCAATCATCTTCCCATTCATAATAAGTTACTCCTCATCTCTACGATCCCGCTCGCCTCCCTCATCCTCGTCAGCATCGTGACCTATAGTAACCTGCAAACCTTTTCACAGGACGAAGAGCGGTTGAACGATCTCTACCTGACCCAGAAGGCTGCCGCCCAATACATGCGGTTGGTGGTCGACTTGGAGACCGGCTTTCGTGGGTACGTATTAACCCAAGATGCCCGGGATCTTACACCTTACCGGGAGGCGCTGGAGGGACTTCGCGGGACCGGACAGGAACTGAAGAAGAGACTGTCAGAAGACCGGCAACACCACTTCAAAGACGCTGAAGCCTTCGTGAGCCGGTTTATCGAAGAGAAGGAGGAACTCATCCGCGAGCTTCAAGCTGGCCGGAAGGAGTCGGTGCTCCAGTACATCAAAGATGGGCGAGGAAGAGCGCTGATGACCGAGTTTCGGAGTTGGATGGCACAACTCGATACATTTGAGGAACAAAGCGCGCTAGATGCCATCGCTCAAATGAACCAGGATCGCACGTCGACACTGCTCGCAATTTTAGGGGGTGGACTGCTCACGTTTTTCCTCCTTGTCTCTGCGCTCTATCTGATCGCCCAATCGATTGCGGTCCCCCTTGTCAACCTGTCGGCAGCCGTGGGCAATTCCTTTGGTGCACTCGTTCCCACCATCCCTGTTTTGGATCGGAGGGACGAGATCGGGGGTCTCACCAGGGTGATGCAAGAGATGAGTCAACAGATTCGGGAACATCTTGACCAAGTCGTAAAATCCGAGGCGTCGCTTCGTAAACTGAACGAGGATTTATCCGCCTCGGAATCCAGATACCGCGGTCTGGTGGATCACGCTCCAATCGGCATCTTTACGACGAAGGGGATGCACGTCACATTCAGTAATCGGCATAACCAAATCTTGGCCGGACTTGACCCTGACGAACAGATCAATCCCGACACCTTCCGTCAACGAATCCATCCTGAAGACGTCGATCGTGTGATGTCCGAGTTTTCACGGGCTGTCGCGGCTGGCCGCCAGTGCGAAATGATCTTCCGGTTTGTCCATGCTGACGGCAGCATGCTGACCATCCTCAGTCGACGCGTGCCGATCTCGGGTTTCAACACCCCCGATCCGATCTATGTGGGGTTTAATATCGACATTACGGCGCTGGACTCCCTGCAATCACGATTAAGTCGAGCCGAGAAGTTGGCAACGTTGGGACAGATGGCGGCTGGCATTGCCCATGAACTCAGGAATCCCTTGGTTGGAATCGGCTCGACTGCATCGCTGTTATTGGACGAGTTTGAGAAATCCGATCCGAGACGTGCAGAGATCGACGTGATTTTACATGAGACCAGACGAATGGACCGGATCGTGAATCAGATTGTGGAATATGCGAGGCCTCGCAAGCTCGCCCTGGCTCGATTTGTGTTGTCCGACCTCATTACCGAAGTCCTCAAGTTGTTGAGTGGGCCTCTGCAGGCAAAACATCTTAAGATCCGAACGTCCTTTTCTGCCTCAGCAGACCATCTGCATGCCGATCGAGATCAAATCGAGCAAGTCCTCTTGAACGTCATCGACAACGCGATTGATGCCTCTCCGATGGACGGAGCGGCCATAGACATCACGGCGCATGAGTCATTCCACCATGAACAGCCCGGCATTATGATTCAAGTTAAAGATTCCGGTAAAGGCATCTCCCTGGAAGTATTGTCTCGTGTCTTTGAACCATTTTTTACCTCCGGAAAGGCGCACGGAACCGGATTAGGAATGGCGATCTGCAAGAACATTATCGAGCGGCATCGTGGGGATATCCATCTGACGAGTTTGGTTGGAGCAGGCACCATCGTGAGCATTTGGCTGCCTCTCACCCAAGATATCCAGCCGGTGAAAGGCTAACCGATGCCCGCCGTCATCTATGTGACCGACGATGAGCAAGCGATTCGCGGAGCCATCGTGAAACGGCTGACGCGGCAAGGCCATCACGCAGTGGGATATGAATCCGGTGAAGCGCTACTGGAGGGGCTGCAACACAACATCCCGGATCTGGTATTGCTCGATGTGAAGATGCCCGGTCTTAGTGGTCTTGAGGCGCTCAAACATGTGCGCCAGCTCGCGCCTGCAACAACCGTCATCATGCTGACGGCCTATGCGACCGTGCAGGATGCGGTGGAGACGATGAAATTGGGGGCATACGACTTCATGATCAAATCGGTGGATCTGGAGG
>DATDFW010000324.1:0-5471 GCA_036522375.1 Nitrospiraceae bacterium | reverse complement strand
GACTGTGATCATCACACTTTTGCGCTGAGGAACACCGTGCTGCCTCGTCGGTCGATCAGGATCAGGACATTCTCACCCTTCTTCAGCCCGGACGACATCTTTTCGAAATCCTTCACGGACTTCACCGGCTGGCGGTTGATTTCTCGGATCACATCACCGCGCATCACACCGGCCTTCTCTGCACCGCTGTCCGGTTCAACCGCCGTGACGACAACGCCCTGAGTCTTCCCTTTGACCCCGAGTTCCATTGCTGTGTCCCGATCGAGGTCCTGGACAGAGACCCCGGCGAAGGCATATTCCCTCTCACCGGTTTCTGCCTTGGCGATCCTTGAAATGTCCGGTTGTTCACCGATCGTCACGGTGAGATCCCTCTCGTAGCCGTCACGGATCACCCGGATGATCACGTTCGTGCCCACCGCTGTCTTCGTCACCTGCCGCTGGAGTGCTGCAGCGTCTTCGACGGGCGAGCCTTGATACATCCTGATGATATCCCCCTGCTTGAGGCCTGCTTCACCTGCAGGACTTTCGTCTTTGACCTCGCTGACGAGGGCACCTTTCACATCTTTGATGTCGAACGATTTGGCCAGATCCTGGGTGAGATCCTGAATCGAGACACCGAGAAACCCACGCACGACCTTTCCATTCTTGACCAGGCTTTCATAAATCGGCTTGCTCATGCTCGTGGGAACCGCAAACCCCACGCCCTGATACCCACCGGTTTGAGAAAAGATCGCTGTATTGATCCCCACCAGTTCGCCTCTCGTATTGACTAAAGCGCCACCGGAATTCCCTGGATTGATGGCTGCATCGGTTTGAATGAAGTCCTCATATTGGGTGATGCCCATATGGCCTCGACCCAGTGCACTCACAATGCCAAGGGTGACTGTGGAATTTAGTCCAAAAGGATTTCCTACCGCCAGTACATATTCCCCAACTTGTAATTGAGTGGCATCACCCCAGGAGATCGTGGGAAGGTTCTGTCCGTCGATCTTTACGACGGCGAGATCCGTTTTCGGATCTGCTCCGACGATCTTGCCCATGAATTCTCGCTTATCCGGCAGCATGATAGTGACGGTCCGTGCTCCGTCAATCACGTGATTGTTGGTCAGGATGTACCCATCCGGTGACACGATGACCCCAGACCCCTGCCCGCTGCTCCGATGTTCCTTTGGCTCACCGGAACCATGTCTTTGCGGCCCACGAAATCCACGAGGCCCGAATGGTCCTCCGGGTCCTCCAAAAAACTCTTCCATCCGTTCACGGAGGTCATCGGGTATGCCCCGCCTATCCGACATCTTCTCTACGGTCACAGTGCTAATGTTGACTACAGCCGGTGTCACCGCCTTGGCTACATCCGTAAATCCATTCGATGGCGCGGCGCTCATCGTGAGGGCAACAGGTGACACGGTCGAAGCAGCTGGACCCGACGCATGAGAAGAGGATAACGATTCGCCACCCCAAATGAGTAGGGCACTCAGCGCCGCCACTGCGATCGCACTCCCAACGGTCTGACGAACGAGCTGTCTCATAATTTCCTCCTTGCGATTGATCACACCGGATGAGATATGTGAACGACATCCAGCATTTTTATGAATAACGTAACAGTCGGCAATGAGAGGAGTATTAGGAAGGAATTAAAATTCGTTAAGAGTGCAATTCATGACGATTCGTCATGGACGCATGCAGATGGTCAATCCGGCGGGTCGAGACTGGCCTTCTCCCAAGCAACTCGTGAGGGAGGTGTCCCTGTTGCAACATTTCATGTCTCACGTCCTCTGTCTCACGCATCTGCAGTGTGCCGCTGGCGATCCTTTTCAACACTCAAAGCCGATGCGGGAGCCAGGGGCAATATGACCGTAAAGGTCGACCCTTCGCCGACCTTGCTCTGGACTTCGAGATGCCCGCGATGGAATTCGACAATCCAGGCGCAGATGGACAGTCCAAGGCCCGTCCCCTTCTTGGTATGGGCCCGTGCGTCATCGGTGCGAAAGAATCGGTCGAAGATTCGAGCCTGATCCTCTTTCGCGATTCCAATCCCGTGATCCGTCACAGTCACCCGTGCGTGAGTCTGTTCGATTGTCAGCGCGATTTCGACTGTGCCGCCGGGACGGGAGTATTTGACCGCATTATCGAGAAGATTCAGAAACAATTCGCGCAAGCGGAGTTCATCTCCCAATACCACGGTCGGTACGGTCGTTCGAAGCACAACTTCGATATCCTGTTCCTGTCCCAACAGCGAGGCTTGCCGGTGGAGGTCCTCGATAAGCATGTCCAGTGGAACCGGCAGGTGCTCCATCTTCACCTCGCCCATGTCGGCCCTGGAGAGAAATAGCAACTCATCCACAATGCGCGTCATCCGATCAATTTCTTCGAGATTGCTCTCCAGAACGACTTTATAGTCTTCGGTTTCGCGAGGACGCCGAAGCACGAGTTCGGTCTCACCTTTCATCACCGTCAATGGCGTGCGCAGCTCGTGCGACGCATCGCTGCTGAACTGACGGATCTGCCGAAACGACGTTTCGAGTCGGTCGATCATGTCATTAAACGTCTTGGTCAGACGGCCTATTTCGTCAGCCGAGGCCGGGACAATCAGTCGTTGCGTGAGATCTCCCCCGGCAATGCGTTGGGCAGCCAGTGTAATCGCATCGACCGGGAGCAGAGCCCGGCCGGCCATGAACCAACCGCCGGCGAGCGATACAGCCACTGCAATGGGCATGCTGACGAGGAGCACTAACATGAGACGGTTCAGGGTCTGTTCCACGGAGTCCATCGAGGTACCGACCTGGATAATATAGAGCAAGTTGCCCCGATAGATAATGGGAACCGAAATGAGACGTAACGGCGGTTCCTTGGGGTATTGGGCGAATTCGAACAGCATGCGGCCTGAGATGGCGACATTTAACGCCTCGCGACTCAGCGGCATCTCATGTTGTTTGACGTTCGGCGAACGAATGGTAATGGTGCCGGAAGGACTGAAGATCTGGAAGAACTTATCAATGCGCGCCAGTTCGGGGAACTGCGACATGAGTTCGTCCTCATCGATCAGCGGGATAAATCCGCGCTCTTCCAGCGACCGAACTGCCGCCGCAGCCGTTTCCTCCAGTGATTGATCGACCGCATCACGGAGACTTCGCGATGTGACGATATAGAGGACGGTCGAAAAGATGATGAGGATGAGAGCGAGTGCTGTACCGTACCAGAGCGTGAGCCGGACACGAAGCGGCATCAGTCGGCCTTCAGCATATATCCGCTTCCGCGAATCGTGTGAATGAGCTTCTTTGAATGTCCCCGGTCAATCTTGTTGCGGAGATAGTTCACATAGACATCGATAACATTGGTGAACGTGTCAAAGTCCTGGTTCCAGACATGTTCTGAAATCATGGGACGGGTCAACACGCGACCCGCATGGCGCATCAGATATTCGAGCAGGGCATACTCCTTCAAGGTGAGGTCGATCCGCTGACCGCCTCTGGTCACTTCTCGTGTCGCGGGGTTCAATGCCAGATCGTCGATCTGAAGCACGCCGGGACCTTCGGTCGAGCCGCGGCGAAGCAGAGCACGAATTCGTGCCAGCAGTTCGTCGATGGCAAAGGGCTTGGTGAGGTAATCGTCTGCGCCCGCATCAAGGCCTTTGACTCGCTGGTCGACTTGCGACTGAGCGGTCAGAATCAGAATCGGGGTTTGAATCCGGGCCTGGCGGACGCCCTTGAGAATGTCCAAACCGGACAATGACGGCAACATTAAGTCGACGATCAATAAGTCATAATTCGTATCGAGAGCCATCTGCAGTCCCTTCGCGCCGTCTTCGCAGAGATCGACGGCGTAGCTCTCCTCATCAAGCGCACGCTTGATGAAACAACCGACCTTTGTTTCGTCTTCAATGACCAGAATACGCATGGTTGTCGATGCAGGATTATACCAAACCTGTACCTACTATTTGTCCAGTTGGGGCTGGGGAAAATCCATAGCCCGCCCAGGGGCGCTTACTTCGGCGGAAAGCGCGTGATCGTCACAGGCTCATAGGTCAAGGCAGTTCCCTCGGGAGTCCGTCTGATGAGACTATGTCTTAACCACTGCTGATCATCGCGCGCTGGAAAGTCCGACCGGTAATGGGCCCCACGGCTTTCCTTCCGGGCAAGGGCGCTGGCGACGATAGTCTCCGCCACATCAAGAAGAGACTGGAGCTCGAAGACTTGCACGAGATCCGTATTAAACACCTGCCCTTTGTCCTGGACTGTGACGGAGGCAGCATGATGGGTCAGTGCCGTGAGTGCTGACTTCGCAGCGGACATGGACTCGTGAGTCCGAACGAGGCCAAGATTGAGGCTCATCAACTGGCCGAGTTCTTCTCGAAGCTGCCAGGCTCGGACTGTTCCCTCCTGTGCCAGCAGTCGCTGGACCCGACGCTGCTCGGTTGCGAGTTGATCTGTTGTGAGTGCCTGTGGCCTGACGGTCCGTGCATACTCACTGGCTCGAATTCCAGCACGCCGCCCGAACACAATCGTTTCAAGGAGCGAGTTCCCTCCCAGTCGATTGGCGCCATGCACACTCACGCAGGCACATTCGCCGGCCGCATAGAGGCCGGTGATGTCTGTTTCAGTCCATTGATTGGTCTGGACGCCGCCCATCTGATAATGCGCACCGGGGCGCACTGGAATGGGAGTCTCGATGGGATCGAGGCCGGCAAACTCAATGGCAAGTTCTCTGATCTGAGGGAGCCGTTCGAGAATCCGCTGGCGTCCCAGGTGTCGCAAGTCTAACAACACGCATCCCTCGACCCCGCGACCCTCGAGGATTTCCTGCCCGATCGCCAACGAGACAGTGGAGCGAGTGGCCAGTTCCATTTGCTGCGGGGCATAGGTCTTCATAAACCGCTCACCTCGCGTATTCAGGAGATAGCCTCCTTCTCCCCGAGCGCCCTCGGTGATGAGGATACCCGTGCTTTTGAGTGTGGTGGGATGGAACTGGACAAACTCCATATCCTTCAGGGAGGCACCGGCGCGATATGCGAGCGCCATGCCGTCACCGGTGTTGATCACGGCATTCGTGCTCGTGAGGAACACGCGCCCGCTGCCTCCCGTAGCCAAGATGACGGCTTTGGCTCCGATCGCGTGTAACCCGCCATGAACCAGGTCCCATGCGACGGCTCCCCGGCAGATACCGTCTTCCACAACCAACGCCGTGACATACCACTCTTCATACACGGCAGTGCGCCGCTTGAGCAATTGTTCATACATGGCATGGAGAATGGCATGGCCGGTGCGATCGGCGGCATAACACGTGCGTGGGAAGCCCGCACCACCGAATGGCCGTTGTGCAATGCGTCCCTGCTCATCGCGACTGAAGATGACCCCCAAACGCTCCAGGTCAAGAATGTCGTCCGGTGCTTCGCGGCACATGACCTCGATCGCATCTTGGTCACCGAGATAGAGTCCCCCCTTCGTGGTGTCGAAGGCATGCGCTTCCCAGGA
>DATDFW010000323.1:0-2815 GCA_036522375.1 Nitrospiraceae bacterium | reverse complement strand
ATGCGGTTACTCACGGCGAAGGAGCCCCTCCCACTCGATGCCATGGAGTTTGCTCCGGCCACGCTCACGACACTCCTGGAAATCACGGAAAAACCACACGGCCTTATCTTATGCGTAGGGCCCACCGGATCCGGAAAAACGACGACCCTGCATGCCCTGCTTCACCATCTCAACACGGACGAACGGAAAATCTGGACGGCGGAAGACCCCATTGAAATCACCCAGGAAGGCCTCCGGCAAGTGCAGGTTCATCCCAGAATCGGCTTCACCTTTGCCTCCGCCATGCGGTCGTTCTTACGGGCCGACCCGGATGTCATCATGATCGGTGAGATGCGAGACAAAGAAGCAGCCGATGTCGCCATCGAGGCCTCGTTGACCGGCCACCTGGTCTTAAGTACATTGCACACAAATGGAGCCATCGAGACTGTGATCCGCCTCCTCGACCTGGGATGCGACTCATTCAATTTCGCCGATGCCATGCAAGGGGTGCTCGCGCAACGCCTCTGCAAACGGATCTGCGTCAATTGCAAGGAGCCTTATCATCCCACGGCGCAAGAGTTCGATAGACTCGTGCATGGGTACGGCAAACACGCGTGGAATGTGCTTGGAGTGGGGTATCGCGAGGACTTTCAGCTGTATCGAGGGCGTGGCTGTGACGCCTGCAAGCAGACAGGCCTCAAAGGTCGGATCGCCTTGCACGAACTCCTCCGCGGTTCGGATGAATTGCGAAGCCTGATCCAGAACCGCGCGAAAACCATGGAGATGCAGAGCCTTGCTGTAAAGGAAGGAATGGTGACACTCGTGCAGGATGGAATTCTGAAAGTGCTCGCCGGCCTGACCACCTATGATAAAGTCCGGGCGGTCGCCATGAGATAGCGGCTCGAATCTCGTTGCAGTCTCCGGCACTCAGATTGTTGATTCTAGGACTGCGACGAATTTCTTCAGTCGGTCCTCCTCTTCAGGACGAATCTTAATAAACTCCACACCGAACCTCGTCGGGGAAGCCCATCGAACTGCGGCCAGATCAATCTGAACCGGCTCTTCTCGCTCCCGGAGTTGCATCGTCAGCTGTAAATATATTGCCACGTCGACGACGGCCTCCGACGTGATGGCGCAACCTTCCGCAGACACATTCAAGATCGTGCCCCCGTGGGAAGGCTGGTCTTCCCCGAACGACACAGGAAGTTGTACGGCAAAACGGGTATGCTTACGTCCTTCCATGAGGCTCCTTACCGATCATCGGCGATGGTGTGAGAAGCTCCTCATGGTGCAGGTGGAGTGTCCCTGAGGTTCTTAAGAACAGTCTTTTTACTGAGATGAAACGTTCCGCCTTTTTGTGTGGGTGCATGGTCGGCTCCGATGCGACTGTACCACCAGCATCCTTCCCCTTGTGAAAAATCTGGTGAGAACTCAACCGTAAATCCACCGTCTCGATCATTCCCTTTCTGAAACCACATGCCGCGCCAGGTATGACTACTGAGCGAGTGTGTCTCGAATCGTCCGTCTTTCCAATTATAGTGACCGTTGCCCTGTTTATCGAGGATCAGCCGACCGACGGCTCCATCTACCGCGCCATCTGTATATTCCCACTCACCGGCTAAGACCTGGCGGTCACCAGGCTGAGACTCCGTCGGTGGAGGAGCCGACGTCATGCACGCAGTCTGAGGAACCACCGGCTTGATGCACGCTGCTGTGAGGAACGCGCAGACGAGAAGGAGAGGAGCACCGACGTGTCGTAGGAGCATGTTGGCCTTATAACCCGTATCGCTTCTTTCTACTTACCATTTGGTGAACCGGTAGACAAGCGCTCACCAGAAGAATCGGACGCAGCGCAAGAAATTGAGGTGCGCTCCTAACCAAGTCGCGCAAGCCGCCGACATGCGTCGTCGATATCGGCATCGATTTTTGCATAGCTGAATCGAATGAACTGCCTCCCGTCAGAACCGGAAAAGAAGGCTTCACCAGGCACGCCAGCCAGGCCGATCGTCTCAAGAAGAAACATTGCCCGCTTTTTTCCCGTTGTGCCAGGCACGCGCGACGTATCGGCCAATACATAGTAGGCGCCCTGCGGAACCGACGGTATCAGACCGGCCTGAGCCAGAGCTTGGCAGAATCGATCGCGTTTTCGTTGATAGTCGCGTGCCAGGTTTTGGTAAAACAAGTCTGGAAGTTCCTGGATGCCCACTGCCACCCCAGCCTGCAACGGTGTCGGGGCACAGACATAGAGCAGGTCATTCATCGCGCCGATCGCCTGTGCCCACCGTGGTGCTGCGACACTGTACCCTATGCGCCAACCGGTGATACTGAATGTTTTTGAATACCCCCCGATGGTAATCGTCCGGTCAGCCATACCCGGTAAGGTCGCGAAGCTCACATGTATACGACCGTCATAGAGAAAGTACTCATAGATTTCGTCGGTGAGGACGAACAGATCGTGTTGCTGCGCGATCGATGCCACACCCTCCAATTCTTGCCTGCTGAACACTTTCCCGGATGGATTGCCCGGCGAATTCACGACGATCGCCTTCGTTCTGGGTGTCACTGCGCGCTCGACATCGACGGCATGAACGGTCCAATCGGGAGCCTGCATCTTCACCATCACCGGAACCGCTTCAACTGCCAGTAGGGCGCTGATGTGATACTGGTAATAGGGCTCAAAGAGTATGACTTCATCGCCTGGATTGAGCAGCGCCAGGCAGGCACAATGAAAGGACCCGGTGGCGCCCGCGCTGACGGTAATGTCCGTTTCCGGGTCAGCCATGATGCCGTTGTACCGCCCAAGCTTCTTGGCGATCGACTGACGCAATTCTGGCAA
>DATDFW010000322.1:0-7238 GCA_036522375.1 Nitrospiraceae bacterium | reverse complement strand
GGACAGGCCGGCACGTCCTCCAAGATCGAGAACTATCTCGGCTTCCCGACCGGTATTTCCGGTGCAGACCTTACGAATCGTGCCATTCTGCAAGCGCAGAAATTCGGCGCCCAGTTCTCGTCCCCCTCTCAAGTCGCACGTCTGGAATTTGAGAACGACACGACCCTCGTATGGTTCGACAACGAACACGTCTCGACGCGATGCTTATTGATCGCGACAGGCGCCGAGTATCGCAAGCTTGACGTCGAGAGGCGCGAGCAATTCGAAGGCTTGGGCGTCTACTATGCGGCCACCCCCACCGAGCTACAGGTCTGCCGCGGCTCAGAAGTCGTGGTGGTCGGTGGAGGCAATTCCGCCGGACAAGCTGTCATGTTTCTTTCAGAACAGACGCCGCGCGTATTCCTACTGCTCCGCGGCGGCGATCTGCGTAAAAGTATGTCCAGTTATTTGGCGAACCGCATCGAGGGCGCCGGCAATATCGAGGTATTAAACGACGCAGAGATTTGCCGCATGCTGGGTAATCAGCAGTTGGAGGCCGTCGAAATCAAGAACCTCCGCACCGGCGAGATGCGAACGGTCCAGACCACTGCCGTCTTTACCTTTATCGGCGCCATTCCTTGTACCAATTGGCTGCCCCGTGAAATAGAAACCGACTCCAAGGGTTTCGTGAAGACGGGACGATGGGTGTCCGACTCGCCATACTGGACCGCCAACCGGGAGCCATTCCTGCTCGAGACCAGCCGCCCTGGCATCTTTGCAGCGGGCGACGTGCGCCTTGGCTCCACCAAGCGCGTGGCCTCCGCGGTGGGGGAGGGTGCCATGGCGGTGCAGCTCGTTCACGAGTACTTGAGGGTCATGTGAATGAGAGGCGCGTGAGTCCTCTTGTTTCTTTCCAACAGGTGTCGGCTCGCATCGGTCAGAAAGATATTCTGTACGACCTCAGTTTCGACGTCGAAGCCGGTGAGACCTTGGTGCTTCTTGGTCGTAGCGGGTCTGGGAAGACTACGGCCTTGAAAATGGTGAATGGCTTGCTCCTACCAAGCGCCGGTGTCGTCTCGATCGAGGGGGTACCCACAACCGCCTGGGACTTGATTAGCCTGAGGCGCCGGATCGGATACGTCATTCAGGATGCAGGCCTCTTCCCGCATTTCACGGTGGCCGCCAATGTTGGACTGGTTCCTCGTCTGGGTGGTTGGCCGGCCCACGATATCGACGCGCGCGTCGAGTCTTTGCTGATCCAGGTCGGGCTTCCACCGGAACAGTTCCTTATGCGCTATCCTCGCGAGCTGTCCGGCGGCCAACGTCAGCGGGTGGGGGTCGCACGTGCCCTTGCTGCGGATCCTCCGTTGTTGCTGTTGGACGAGCCCTTCGGTGCGCTTGATCCGGTGACCCGTGTGGAACTGCAGCAGCAGTTCCTCAATCTGCGCGACACACTCGGCAAGACGGCTCTGCTTGTCACCCATGATGTTCGGGAAGCTCTGTTACTGGGCACTCGCATCGGCGTTCTTCACAACGGCCGACTGGTGTTTCTGGGCAGACGTTCCGAGTTCCTCAAGGCTTCCGATCAGGAAGTGCGGGCCTTTCATACGTGCCTCGAGGAGAAGTGGAAGGAGACATTCTGATGTCATCCTCTTTGGCTCGCGACATCCTGGATTTAACGCTTGAACACCTGTTCTTGGTGAGCCTCTCCATGGGGATTGCCGCAGCGGTTGCCATTCCGGCCGGCATTCTCCTCACCCGTCGAATGTTCCTACAACGATGGGTACTGGGATTTGCGAACATCATGCAAACCGTACCGAGTCTGGCACTCTTTGGGTTTCTGATTCCTCTTCCCTTCCTCGGCGGCATCGGCCAGCACACGGCCATTGTCGCGCTCGTGTTATATGCGCTCTTGCCGATTTTGCGAAATACACTCACCGGCATTCTGAATGTGGACCCCGCGGTGCGTGAATCGGCGATTGGCATGGGTATGACGGGATGGCAGCTGCTCTGGGAGGTCGAACTGCCCTTGGCCACTCGGACGATTCTGGCCGGTCTGCGGATCGCAACCGTCACGACGATCGGGACGGCGACGATTGCCGCGGCCATCGGCGGCGGTGGACTCGGCGTCTTTATTTTTCGCGGCCTGGCATCCGTCGACACGACGCTGCTTCTGGCCGGTGCGGTTCCGGCCGCGTTGATCGCGGTGGCGGCCGATCGAGGACTCGAATGGGTCGAACACAAATTATCGCCTGTTTGATCGTCGGATTGTGGGCGGGAGGCATTATCGCCTGTACGAAGGAACGGCCGATCACGGTGGGCTCAAAGAATTTTACCGAGCAGGTCATCCTCGGCGAGATCGTGGCCCGGCATTTGGAACATCGGCTTGACAGGCGTGTGGATCGTAAACTCAATTTGGGGGGGACCATGTTGGCGCATCAAGCACTCGTGCAGGGTGAAATCGATCTCTATCCCGAATATATCGGGACCGCGCTGACGGCCATTCTCAAACTCCCGACAGCCTACGAGCGGTCCGCTGCCATCGCCCTCGTCCGTACCGAATATCAGGCGCGGTTCAGACTGGAATGGATGGACCCATTGGGCTTCAATAATACGTTCGCAATGGTGATCCGTGGAGAAGATGCCAAGAAAAATAAGATTGCCACCTTGACCGATGCCGCACGGTACGCTCCCGGATGGACCCTCGGTATGGGATACGAATTTCAGCAACGGCCGGACGGCCTAGCGGGGTTACTGAAGACCTATCACCTTCCCATCCACGGATCGCCGAAGACGATGGACCTCGGCTTGCTCTACAAGGCACTCGATCAAGGACAGGTCAGCATGGTGGCTGGGAATGCCACGGACGGCCAATTGTCCGTTCTGGATGTGCTGGTTCTCGAAGATGATCAACATTATTTCCCGCCATACGATTGTAGCTTCGTCGCACGAACCGACCTGCTGAAGGACAATCCTCCCTTGCGACAAGCCCTCGCCGAACTGGGCGGGCTGTTCACCGATCTGACCATGCAGAAGTTGAATTATCAGATAGACGGCGAACATCGTCCCGTACGGGACGTGGCGGAACAGTTCTTACGAGAAGCCGGCCTGCTTCGCTAATCGGCGATTAATAGATTTTCGGCAAAGGCCCATTCCGTGTCGATCCATTGGGCTTCGCAGAGGAATCTCGTCCGCCGAGCGATTCCGGGAATATCATCGACGCGGAATTTGTGGCAGGCTTCCGTCCAGATCGTTTCCCCTTCATTCATCGTAAAGGTGAAGTCCGCGTCTCGAATCGACACGGCTTGGGTCCTCGTCGAGCGCAGGTGCATTTCGATGCGACGGTCCGTTTCCTGATACCGGACCTGGTGTTCAAAGTCTCGGAGCATAAAGTCTCCCCCGAGTTCCCGATTGATCCTGGCGAGCAGATTGAGATTGAATGCGGCTGTCACCCCAGCCGGGTCGTCGTAGGCCAGGAGCATCTCTTCAACCGCTTTCTCTATGTCAGTCCCCAGGAGAAGCGCGTCGCCCGGCTGCAAATGCCGGCGGATGTCGCGGAGGAACTCCTCCGCGGCGGGCGGGTCAAAATTACCGATCGAGCTTCCCAGGAATAAGACCAGAAGCGCCTGATGCGGCAAGCGGCGGCTCGCGGCTTCCTGAAGTCCTTCCAGATATGATTTTTCCAGGCCGACCATGCTGACGGCGCCGAGATGTCCCAATTCCTGGTGGCACTTGATGAGCGCCGCTGCCGAAATGTCGATGGGAAAATACGCCACCGGTTCCCGTTCCGCAAGCGCTTCCAATATCCAACGGGTCTTTCGCCCGCTGCCGCTTCCTAGTTCCACCACGGAAACGGGAGGCGGAAGATGTTCGAGTATGGTCCCGGCATGACGGCTCAGGAGGCGCTGTTCGGCACGGGTGAGTCCATATTCCGGCAGCAAGGTGATCGCTTCAAAGAGGGCCGTTCCCACCTCATCGTACAGATACATCGATGGCAGCTCACGTTGTCCGATCTTCCCGAGGCTGTTGCTCACTGCAACGGCGAACCCACGAAGCGCATCGGTGCGCACAGTCTGTGAGAGCATCATATTAGGCAGTGTATTCATAAATCACCTTACCTGATCTGGCCCGCTCGACGGCAGCTACCTCTCCGACGGCTGAACCGAACAAGATATTTACTGCGTTAATAAGCCCACGGCCTAATTCTCCACGCAACGAAATCCAGCATAGACATATGGATAGTTAGGTCGGAACCAGTTGCGAAACGACCGGCGCAACAATCTGGCGTCTGTGCGGGGGGACGCCCCCTTCAGCACATAATGTTTGCCATCGAAGAAGCGAGCCGAGTAGTCGGGATAAAAGGGGAAGGAATGGAATCCGGGAAAAGGCTGGAACACGGTCGACGTCCACTCCCATCCGTTGCCGACCAGTTGCGAAACTCCGAATGCGCTGTCTCCGAGCGGGGTGGTGGTTACGGGAATAGGATCCCATCGGGTTCCGTTAAAGTTTCCCCGTCGGTTATCCGGCACGTCATCGCCCCATGGATAGGCTCGTTCTTCTTTGTCATCCGGCGTCCCATATGCTGCCCGATGAAACTCCGCTTCGGTGGGCAGTCTCTTGCCGGTCCAGGCTGCAAAGGCGCTCGCCTCCTCATGGGTGACATAGACCGGCCAATCCATCGGTAACGGCACATCTCCCGCCATGGCTCGCCATCGCCACTGGCCTTCGTGCCTTGTCCAGAAGTGCGGCGACTTTGCACCGGCGCGAACAAATTCAAGGTATTCGCCATTCGTGACCTTGTATTTGCTCATGGCAAACGTAGAGACAGAGACCTCATGGCCATCAAATTCGTTGTCCCATCCAAACTGGTATTGGCCATAGGGGTGCAGGCGTCGTTTACCCAACGTGACCGTGCCGCCGGGTATCTCAATGACCTTAGGGAGATGTGTGGGACCAGGTGGAAGAGGCGCGCTTAGCGGAATATTCTTTTGCGTGATCGACAGGTGATGGAGGAGATAGGCAAACGTCTCGGCGTGCATCAACCGGTGCTCGAGTGCAGCAGATAGAATCTGCTCCGATACCTGGCTCGAGAGATTTTCTATGGCCTGCCGAACGCGTAGATTATACCGTTGAATTTCTGCTTTCTCCGGCCAATCCGAGCGCGTGTCCTGTGGTAACTGCCCTGGTTCTGGATCAATCCCAAACGCAAAGAGTTGGTCGAATTCCGGATGAAAGGACGGAACCGCTGCTGCTTGCCTCACGAGGTTCCAGTCAAACGCCTCGAGATGACCAAAGTAGAAAATCGTCCGGTGGCGCTCGGGGATCGGTCGGTCATGGAAGGCTTCAGGCCGAACCAAACCGAACAAGGCATCGGTCGCTGCACGAGCTTCAGATAGCACTTGCGAGATATGCGTTGTCGTGGTCCTCTTAGCGATCATTGACTTGTACTCTCTGCCAAGGGCCACATCTCCTGGACTGTGTTTGGCACCTGATTGGGTGAAGATAAGTACCAGACTGAGTCCTTATTTCCCTTTTCATTGCCCACGATGACGCCATGGCTCTCTTTCCCTTTCCAGCGACAAGTCGTTATGCTTGTGCTCGTCCACCTGTCTGTTGGGATATTCGGATTTCACCTGGGGTTTCCTGAGATCCGCCAAGAGTGGGCATCAATGAGATCTCGTGCCTTCACATGGATGCGTCAGCATCCGGTCAGCATACCATTTTGGGCTTCTGCCAGAGGGCTAGGGTATACCCTAGCTGTTTTTTCAAGGACCGGGAGTTACCAAGCAGAGTTTTCTTCAGTATCTTGTGATTGGACACAGTAGGGGACGAGAAGCGGGGACGGGCCAAAGGGATATTTCGAATAGGCCAGGGGAGTGCATCACGGGAATTGACACCATCCGACTGTCATCGTGCTGCAAATAAATAACAGGGTCTGCGCCATTTTTTATCATGCCTATCCTCGTTGCTGGGAGTCAGAAATCATCGAACAAATGCCTGATCAATGCCTTGCCTGGAGGAGTCGAGGTGTGATCAACAATGAAGAGATTGTGACATTTCGCCCGCTTTCGGAGACAGAGTCATCCGTTCAGCTCACAAGTCGCATATAACCCCGTCGATCATGTCGGGGACCTTTCCGAGGAATATGTCATTGCGTGCGCTTGAAGACTTGCAGCGCCATTGTTTAAGAACTAGAGGAATGGAGCCCCCAGTTCAGCGTGTGAATTTATTTTCCTAATCCCAGAGACATCCCGTACCCATGTTTATTCCTTCTAGCAGCGCGCGACTTCATCCACTACGATCGCTCTCATCTCATACAACCTATGTTCCTTCACCGGCAGCGCTGGCTTTCGAGCTGTTCTGGAGGATCACAGGATCAATTCGGTGCCCGCATTGCACACAGCGCAGGACCGCGGAACTGTGATCGCCAGTAGACCACCAGTCGTTCACGAGTAGGCCGGCGCACCGAACGCAGGTCCTCGTCGAGAACTGCTCGCTCGCCATGAGGGACCGCATCGTCTGGACATTTGCGATGTGGTCTGTGCTTCCGACGCATATCAGTTCCTTCGCTTCGATCCTTCGTTTCATGGTGTAGCCCCCACGTGTTGGTTCGACCTGATCTGCTTAACAGTTGTCGTCACTTTAGTGCTGTCCTCGGATCGATCCATGAACGGAACACGACGAATCTCATCTGAATCGCGGGAAACACGAACAGCGTCGGATTTAGATTCATGTCTGACCATTCGAGCACCGGCTATACCCCTTGGACACGTCTTCACCGGCGAAGCACACCTGTGGAAGCACTGAAGTGGGACTGTCCCACGGAAGATCATCACGATGGAAGATCATCACGATCCGTCGCAAGCTCTGCTCACGAGTGATCGACCATTAGCCAGCGGCCGGTTCATGCCACACTGCTTCTTCCGGCTGCGCAAGGTGCTAGGAGGCAGTCGAGGCTTGGTCGTATCCCTTGCCTCATCTGAAAGAGTCGTCTGTGCGTGATTGAGAAGGTTTCATCTTTCCTTCAACACAATCTCCCGGTGTTTTACCGACAAGTCATAAGTTGATAAGCGCCCACCAACAAGCATAGACCGTGCCGTTCGGTTCTTATTCCCATGACTCGACACAACTCATTGAGAAGCTGATCCAACCTTGCTAAACAACTAAAAAGAATGGACCAATATCCCACGAAAGAATGAGGGTTTTCGTGGGCTTTCCCCACGATGGGCCACGGGGTACTCGCTTGAGAGAGTGGCGGG
>DATDFW010000321.1:0-8807 GCA_036522375.1 Nitrospiraceae bacterium | reverse complement strand
CCCGAGCCGGGCGGTCCCCAAAAGATGACGGAGGAGAGTTGATCCGCTTCGATCGCCCGTCTCAATGGCCGATCTGGGGCAGTAATGTCCTCTTGCCCGACGAAGTCCCCAAAGTCTCGCGGCCGAAGTCGCTCGGCCAACGGAGCCTCAACGGATTTGCCTCCCTCTGGAGTACCAAACAAATCGGGACCCTGATCGTGTGAAGTGGTCATGCAGACCCTCAGCAATTGCGGGAATTCTATACGTCTACCCTCGCCAGAGCAAATAGGCATCGCCCAGCTCTTGACGCTGCCGATGACCAATGCTACGAAGGGCGCGCACAATGGAGAAACGATGAAGACCCAAGTGAACGGCATCACCCTCGCCTACAGCGACCAAGGGACCGGTCTCCCCATCGTCTTTCTCCATGCCTTTCCCTTGAACCGGACCATGTGGGCGCCGCAAGAGAACGCGCTCTCGTCCCAATTCCGGATCATTACGATTGACCTGCGAGGGCACGGCGAATCCGACGCGCCGCTGTGGCGCTATACATTGGAACAATCCGCCGACGATGTGAGGGTGCTGTTGGACCATCTCTCCATCCGGCAGGCAGTATTCGTGGGACTTTCGATGGGCGGCTACATCCTCTTTGCGTTCTATCGAAAGTATGCCGATCGCGTGAATGGACTGGTCCTCGCGGACACGAGGGCTCAGGCAGACACGCCAGAAGGGAAACACGGACGATTCCTGATGGCTCAGACAGCCTACAAGGAAGGACCGTCAGCCATCGCCGACCTCATGATCCCAAAACTTCTCTCACCCATGAGTATCCAGACGAAACTGGATCTCATCCAGCACGTGCGAGCCATGATTCAAGGAAATCAGATTAGCGGAATTGCGGGGGATCTCATGGCGATGGCAGACCGGCCAGACTCAGTCACGCTCTTAAGTCAGATCACCTGCCCCACACAGATCATCGTTGGGGACCTGGATCAAGCAACCCCTCCCTCCGATGCCGAGCTCCTGGCAAATCGAATCTCTAATGCCCGTCTGGCGATCATTCCACAAGCCGCGCATCTCGCCAACCTCGAACAACCGGAAGCCTTCAATCGGATCGTCGCCTCTTTTGCCTCAGAACTCCGAAAATGAGAATAGAACTCGTCACTCGCCCTGCCCTCACTTCTGCGGTCACGTTTGGCTACCGATGAGAGCCTATGGCGACAAGTCAGTAGCGAATGACAGTCCAAAGTAAGTTTTCCATGAGATTGAGGGCCGGAATGATTGGGATGATGAAGTGCCGCAGGATGTTCAACACAGTTGTCCAGCGCAGCCGCAGCGAGTACACAAGCAGCGAGTCGATATGTGTCTCAAAGGGAAGGGAGACCGAATCTGGCAGCCGTTTTCAACACCCTGACTAGTCGGAGTCGTCGATGCTGCCTCGGCGTATCAGCTTCAAAAATTCCAGCCTGGTTTGCGGCTGAGTGCGAAAGGCGCCTAACATGGAGCTGCTGACCGCGATGGTATTCTGCTTCTCGACACCGCGCATCATCATGCAGAGATGTCGCGCTTCGACCACGACGCCCACTCCGTGTGCATTGAGCTTCGATTTCAGGGTTTCAGCGATCTGCACAGTCAGTCGCTCTTGGACTTGCAATCGACGCGCAAAAACATCCACGATGCGCGGGATCTTGCTGAGCCCTACCACTTTCTTATTCGGCAAGTATCCCACATGGACTCTGCCATAAAAGGGCAGCAGATGATGCTCGCACATGCTGTAGAAATCGATGTCCTTCACAATCACCATCTCGTCGTACTCGATCGGGAAGAGCGCGCCATTCAAGAGATGATCGATGTCGCGGTGATAGCCTTGAGTCATAAAGGCGAGCGCCTTGGCCACCCGCTCCGGAGTCTTGAGCAGCCCGTTGCGGCCTGGCTTCTCACCGAGGGCCAGCAACATTTCTGTGACTAAGGATTGCAGTACGTTCAGATCTGCCGGTTCGCCGTTCTCTGTGACATTTTTGACCTGCTGCTGACCTCGCCGTATGAGTTCCTGCTTAGCCATGCCGCCCCTCTCTGAGTACCGTGGCCTGACTCATTGACCCCGCATACTCGAAGTAGTTGTCGCGTGTTTCAATCAGCCCAACCTTTTCCAATTGTCCTGTGGGGAAGCACTTCACTAACAGGTCCCAAATCAGCAGCACCAGATTTTCCCCTGTCGTGGTACGATTGGTGAATTCAGGATCGAGATTGATATCGTGATGGTCGAATCGCGTGATGACTTGTTGCCTCACAATTCGATCCAGCTGATCGAGGTCCACCCCCTCATTGGTCGCTGTTGGAGCCGGACTTTTCACGGTGACCAACACAACATAGTTATGCCCATGCCCATTAGGATTATTGCACTTCCCAAATGCAGCCAGGTTTTGGTCTGGAGACAGATAATCTGTATGTAGCCGGTGCGCTGCGCAAAATCGATATCGCCTCGTAACGCTCACCTGTGCCATCGTAGACTCAACTCACATTCATCGCAAAAAGAGAAGCCAGGACCGACCGCAGTATTCGGACAGCCCTGGCTTCACTCGTGATATTTCGCTGACCGGCTCGCACCACTCCAGCACAAATTCATTAGGCAGTGAAGGAGCTGCCACAGCCGCAGGTCGTCTTGGCTTGTGGATTCTTGATCGAGAACCCAGATCCTTGGAGACTGTCCACATAATCAACTTCGGCTCCCTGGAGCAGCGGAGCACTTTGCGAGTCCATGATGACTTTGACGCCGCCTTT
This sequence comes from Nitrospiraceae bacterium, assembly GCA_036522375.1. Taxonomy (GTDB): domain Bacteria; phylum Nitrospirota; class Nitrospiria; order Nitrospirales; family Nitrospiraceae; genus Palsa-1315. Next base: position 6,047 of record DATDFW010000321.1, on the reverse strand, counting down.
TTCAACCACGGTGTCGTCATCGGCCATCTTCGATTCAAAGGCCATCCCGTATTGATAGCCGTGACAACCGCCGCCCTTGACATAAACCCGCAACCCGACGACATCCTTCTCTTCCACCATCAATTCCTTGATCTTCTGCTCCGCAATCGCCGTAATCGTAACCATCATGATCCTCCTGGTGTGACCAAGCGGTCTTCGACAACCTGCTTGGATGTTTTAGTGTAACATCTCTTTACTGGATTTCAATACCCTCTGACTCCGACTGCGGCACCATGGGCGCAATCCATTTGCCCTCTGGCACCAGCACGACTACATCTCCAAGCACTTTGGCCTGGCATCCAAGTCGATGCCACGGGTCGCTGAGGGCTTCGCGATCAAGTAGATCTTGTTCATCAAAGTCGATCTCCGACAGATTCTCAGCGCCGATCTGTACTTCGACCCGACATGTCGTGCAAGAGGCATTCCCACCACAATCGTGATTCAAGGAGCATCCGAGCAGCTTCGAGGCCTCCAGCAACGATATATTGGCCTCAACATCCCCGCTCTTGCCAACAGAATGAAGAAACGTCACCCGCGGCATCGCGAATTCCTCCTCCTCTAATGTACCATTGCACCTGTCGCCACAGGCTGATAGGGACAGCGCTGCAATCGAATGTGTTCTTCAAACTCGTGACGAAACAATTTCATGCTGCTCTGAACCAGGACAGCTGCCCCAGTAACCAGCGTGCAATAGCCAGTCCCCTTCACAAATCCACAGAGCTGCAGGAGACTATCCATATCTTTCTCGGTTCCCTCACCTTCTTCTATCTTAGTCATGAGGGCGGCGAGATTGATCGTCCCCATTCGACAGGGTGGGCATTGACCGCAACTCTCGACCTTGAAGAAATTGGAGAACTTGAGCGTCAGTGCCACCATGCACGTTGCGTCATCGACCACGATCACTCCGGCCGACCCAAGCCCGGTGCCGGCTTTCTTCAACGAATCAAAATCCATCGTCAGATCGAGTTGATCAGCTGTGACCATCGAAAACGCCGGGCCACCAGGAAACACCGCCTTAATCTTACGTCCTCCCGGTACTCCTCCACCACACTTGGCCACAAGTTCCCTGATTGTCGTACCCATCGGCATCTCATAGACACCGGGGCTATTTACGGCACCGCTTAGTGAGAACATCATCGTGCCCGGGCACTTTTCTGTACCGACCTGCGTAAACCAGGCCACGCCCTTCAGGAGGATCCGAGGAATGTTGCACAAGGTTTCGACATTGTTGACCAACGTTGGCTTTCCGTAGAGACCGAAGTCCGTGGGGTAGAAAGGCGGCTTCTGTCTGGGCATCGCCGGACGCCCTTGCATGGATTCGAGCATCGCTGTTTCTTCACCGGCCACATAACTCCCATGACCTTCAAAGATTTGCAGATCGAGGTTCACACCACTCCCCAAGATATTGTTACCCAAAAACCCATGAGCCTTTGCCTGCGCCAGTGCTTTTTTTAGATTATCTCGTTCTTCGTGATATTCATGATTCACATAGATAAACGCCGCTTTGGCTTGGACGGTGTAGGCCGCAATGAGGCAACCTTCGATAAGTTGGTGCGGCGCCTGCTTGAGCAAATACCGGTCTTTAAATGTACCTGGTTCATGTTCGCCTGCATTACAGACAAAATAGTGGTCCTTCACCCGATGGTTGAGGACCTTTTCCCATTTGATCCCGGTCGGAAAGCCAGCGCCGCCACGCCCACGGAGCCCGGCTTTCTTCAGTTCATTGACGATATCGTGTGCACTTAATTCCTTCACGCACTTCCCCCAGGCCTCGTAGCCCCCGACCTTACGGTAGGCCTGGATATCCCAAGGAGCACCTTCAAGAATCTGAAGCACTCGTGGTTCAGCCGCAGTCATCATGGCCCTTCCATGTCGTTACTTCGATAAGTGGAGCGATACTATAAGGTGCCAGGCCCTTACACGTCAAGGTAATGCCACGATAATAGGCCTGAATCTCAACAACTTAGGGCCACTGCCCTATACCGAGCCAGGTCCATAGGCCATCTGGAACAGATTGCAGAAGTACTGAAGGTCGGAAGCAGAGAATGTGTACGGAACTTGCCGACAGATTGTACCCGCCGGCAGCCGTATACTATTACTATTATCGAAAGTGGCTGCCAGCGCCCATGAATAACAGCATGGGAATCGACAACATAAAGTTGACCCGCGAAGCGAGGAGCGCGGTCCGACCCCATTGGGCCATTTCCGCTGGCGCAGGAGTTCCCTGAGCTGCCGCCGTCACTGCCGCAATAATCCTCTTTTGGTTCGGCCAGATAATCGCATGAACATTTGCCATCATGATGATGCCCAACAGCCCGCCGATTCCCAATGCGATCGCGCCGGTTCCACCTCTGGAATACATATAGAGATATAACAGAATCCCGGCAAGTACCGTGACCGTCGCACCGTGACGGAACCAGTTCAGCGCAGCGGGCATCAACTTGGGAATAACGATATTCTTCGTGGGGCCATCCAGACTCTTCAAGAACGCCGCATTGATCAAATTAAAGAAATATAACAATCCGATCCAGGTGATTCCTGCCAAGAAATGGACCCAGCGAAAGACCAAACCCACCCAGTCTGCATCACCGACCGGCACACCGATCATAGCAAGATACGCCATGATCAATACCACGGCGAGCCCAAATCCTACGCCCATCGTCTGCATCGGACTCTCAAGAAATTTCATAGTTCTCCTCGTTCGTGTATGACTACGTCGCTTTCTGTACTGTAGGCTCGGCTCTCCTGTCAAGAAGGCCTGGAATCATCTTCGCATGATGTTACGCCATTAATCGATCAACCGTAAGGCAGAGTTCTCGCACCGCGCTCGCAGAGGTCACCAATGCAGCCCGCTCCTCCGCCGTCAGCTCGTATTCGACCACCTGTTCCGCCCCACCTCGACCCAGCCTGACCGGCACACCAACGACGACATCTTTTAATCCATATTCGCCCTCACAGAGCACTGCACAGGGCAATACCCGCTTCTGGTCGTTCACAATCGCCTCGACCATACTGACGGCCGACGCCGAAGGGGCATAGAACGCACTGCCTGTATTCAACAGACTTACGATTTCTGCACCCCCCTCACGTGTCCTCTTCACAATCGCCTCCAGCCGGTCCTTCGACATCAGTTCCGAGACCGGTTTTCCCTTTACCGTCGTATACCGTGACAGCGGCACCATGGTGTCGCCATGCCCTCCCAGCACCATTGCAGCCACATCGGGACCCGGCACGCTCAGTTCAGCGGCGATAAATGCACGCATGCGGGCGGAATCCAGTACCCCCGCCATACCCATGACCCGCGCCTTCGGAAGCCCGCTTACTTGGCGCGCCACATGGACCATGGCGTCCAGCGGGTTGGTGACGAGAATCAGAATGACGTTCGGCGATCGAGAGATCAGTTCAGACACGACTGATTGCACGATCTTCGCGTTCGTCGTCAACAATTCGTCGCGACTCATCCCAGGCTTGCGCGGAATTCCCGAGGTGATGACGGCAACCGTTGAGCCTGCTGTTTCGTCATAACCGTTGGTACCCACAACACGGGTACTATAGCCGCAGACTGGTCCAGCCTGTGTGATATCGAGGGCCTTGCCTTGCGAGATACCCTTGACAATATCGACCAGTACCACTTCGTATTGGTCCTTCTCGGCCAGCCGCTGGGCCGTCGTGCCTCCGACGTTCCCAGCGCCCACTACCGTAACCTTCGGTCTCCCCATCTCCGCTCCCCCCCGTCACAGGCTAAGGTCTAGGTTGAGACCGAGGCAAATCGCCCCTCCTCCATCTACCTCTACCTTAGTCTGGACCTCAACCTTCATGTCCATGCTCTGTCCAGCCCGCAACTTTAAAATTGATCGTGCAAACGAAATTATCCCCATCGTAGAAATTAACTTTTATCTTCTTCTTGCCGTACGTCTTGGCCAGAAACGCATCCGGATCATCGATCAATTCCTGGAACCCTCCCGCTGGATATTCACCGAGCTCGTGAAAGACCACGATCATTCCTACCTTGACTTCTTGAAGAATCTTAGCCCAACAACGGGGGTAGACATCCCAAAACTTGGCCTCAATCATGTCCTTCGTCGGCTCCGGGCGATCCTCCCCAGGTTTCGTGGGCTGTGCAAACTTCGCCAACCGACGGACATAGGGATACTGATGCCCCGTAAACAGCTTGTATAGCCAAGGCGGCACGGTCGGCCGTTCAGTTGAATGAGCCATCAGCAATGATCCATACTTTTCATCCTGAACTCTTCTACGTCGTGAGCCGCTGATAAATCCGCGGCAATCGCTTAGGCAAGGTTTCGATATCATCAATGACCGAGAACTGCACGTCCCCATACATTCTCCGAACATAGCCATCGGCCTCCCGATCGATCGTGATACAAAACGGATGCACTCCCCGCTGACGCGCCTCTCGCAACGCAGCCTTGGTGTCTTCCAGCGAATACTCGTCTTTATAGCCGTCATCGAGCGGACGCCCGTCGCTGATGAGGACAAGCAACCGTGTCCGCGCTTCTCGCGCCAGCAGTTTGGCGGTGACATGGCGAATGGCCGCCCCATCGCGGTTTTGTTGCATGGGAGCCAGTCCGCTCAAACGTTGCGCCGCCTTCCCACCCAACCGATCGTCAAAATCCTTGATCACAAGAACATCCACTTGGCTTCGGCCCTGACCCGAATAGCCATAAAGCGCATATTGGTCTCCGACCGCCTCGAGCGCCTCACACAGGAGCACCAGACCCTCTTTCTCCAGATCGATGACTCGGCGACCAAGCTCCAGCTGGCGGCTGGTCGACCCACTCACGTCGACAAGGAACGCGGCCGCGACATCCCGTTCTTTTCTCTCCCGCCTGAGATAGATCCGATCCGACAAATCCGCTCCCGCTGCCCGTTCAGAACACATGCGGACTGCGGCATCCACATCGAGCTCGTCGCCATCTGCTTGGCCCGGCACACGACGTAATCCAGATGGCCGCAGACTTTCAAAAAAACGCCGGAGGGCCATAACCTCGCTCCCACGCGCACTCAACGTGGCACCTACGATATCCTCGTTCCCCTCCTCCGCTGCACGTTCAACGACACGACACCAGTTGAGGCGATAATCCTCTATCCGGTGATCCCATTCCGGATAGCGGACTATACGATCGCTCGGTCCGGCATAATCGACCGTGGCAAGCTGCTCGACCTTCAAGTCTAAGAGTTCTTCCACATGGGAGGGTAACTGCCGCCCACCGGCAAGCCGGTCACTCTCAGTCGCCCTCTGCCCACCCTCTTGATTTCGCTGATCCTTAGCGGGTGACTTCTCAAATCCACCGGCGGCACTGGCCATACGTTCGATGTCTTCCGATTGTTTTTGATCATTCGATGCCCCCGTATCCTGATTAGGCTGACGAACAAACTCAGGGTTCATCGCCCCACGATAGACCCAGTTGGTCACGGGGCGATAATCCTCGCCCGTCTGTTCGGAAGCAGAGGGGCCCACACCCAGATCTTCTGACGGATTATCGGCCCAATCGGCTTGGATCATCGCTTCTTTCGGTGCCAACAAGTCTTCGAGCCGCACGTAGAGGGCATGAGCCACCCGCACGGACTGCTCCGCCGTTGCCGTTGAAACCAGAATCGCCTGGCACATCGGCCAGAGGATGGCAATCTCGTCCCTAATGGATTGATGAATTGCGACTGGCTGCGATGCGGCGGTCGAGAGCTGGAGCAATTGGTCGACGACGAGTTCTTTGACGGTGAGACCATGCGTCAGCGAGCGAGTCGCGATCGCCTCTCGCGCGAATTGCTGCAAGTCCCGTTGAAGTCCCGGATATTCCCGCTGCAGCAAGAATTCTACCCGCGCATCCTCCACGATTGTCCATAAATCTTGGATCAGTCCGGGATGAGGATAGAGGCGAAACAGCGCGGCCAACGTGTCCGGTGCAGTCTGCTTCATCAGGCCATATCTCTGGCTCAGGGCCATGACCAAGTCCGCGAACGACTCAAGGGTCAGCCGGTATGTCCCAAAC
>DATDFW010000320.1:0-5833 GCA_036522375.1 Nitrospiraceae bacterium | reverse complement strand
AGAAACCTAACAATGTCCTTGTGGATCTGTATCAAGCCCAGCCTCTCTGGTTCATCTAGTTCGTTTAGTTGATCTCATTGGTTGAATTCAACCAAACAAAAGAAACAGACCAAACAAACCAAACAACGGTTTTCAGCATCCTGCAAGTGCTCACGGCTCCAGCAACGCCACCAACATACTGTGGCCTTGTTGCCGTGCACGATCGACTGGGCGTAGGCCTTTGGTATCTTTTACCGTTTTGTCTGCTCCCTGTTGAAGGAGCAGGGCCACGATCTCTCGATTTCCTTGTATTGCGGCGACATGCAAAGCAGTCCACCCATTCGTCGTGGTCGGTGTCACATCCGCGCCGTGCTCTAATAGCAGCTCCACGATCTCCCGATGTCCCTTTGCGGCTGCGATGAGAAGCGGGGTCGCACCGTTCTCCGTCCTCGTCTGCTTCACGTCCGCACCGTGGGCCATCAGCAGCGCCACAATGTCCCGGTGTCCTTCTTGGGCTGCGATAAAGAGCGGCGGTTCTGCGCTGTCCGTCCTGGTCTGCTTGACGTCCGCGCCTTTGTCCAAGAGCAGGGCCACAATAGCCTGATGCCCCATCTCGACTGCGATATGGAGAGGGGTCGCACCGTCTGTCGTCGTTTGCTTCACGTCCGCGCCATTGTCCAAGAGCAGGGCCACGATGTTCCGATGCCCCTTTTCGGCTGCAATGAAGAGCGGGGTCGTACCATCCTCGTTCGCTGCATTGACATCGGCCTCTTGCTTGAGGAGAGTCTGCACCTCACCAAGTTCCCCTTTGGACGCTGCTGTCAGCAGCGCCTCATCCACAGAGCGCATGGCCAGGAGCATCGGCATGAGTCCGAGCACCGCAATCAATACTGTCCATCGTTGGGTCATAGGGCTCTCCCTTACATAGCCTGGTGCGTACCAGTTGCCCGTCTGTTGCACCATTCCAATGGAAACTACAACTGCACCATAGTCACGGTTCAAGCAATGGTACCAGCGCGTGATGGCCTTGCTGGCGCGCAAGATCCACCGGACGTTGTCCGGCTGTGTCTTTGGCCGATTTGTCTGCTCCATGTTCGAGCAGCGAGGTTACGATCTCACGATGTCCCTGAGAGACGGCGATATGCAAGGCGGTAGCGCCGTCGTCTGTCCTTGCCTGTGTCACATCCGCGCCGTTGTCCAGCAACAGGGCCACGGTCGCTGGATGCTCCTTTTCGACTGCGATGAAAAGCGGGGTCTTTCCGTCCGTTCTCGCTTGCGTCACATCCGCGTGTTTATCCAACAACAAGGCCACGGTCGCACGATGCCCATTTTCAGCCGCGACGAAGAGCGGGGTTGTGCCGTCCGTTCTCGCCTGCCTCACATCAGCGCCGTGGGCCAGCAGCAGCGCGACAATGTCTCGACGTCCTTGCTGGGCCGCGATGTAGAGCGCGGTTGTGCCATTGTCCGTCGTTGCTTGCTTCACGAGCGCACCATGGGTCAACAGCATCTCCACGATCTTGCGATAGCCGTTCTCGGCTGCGATGATGAGCGGGGTTGTGCCATTATCCGTTGTCGCCTGCTTCACCTCCGCGCCATGGGTCAGCAACAGCGCCACGATCTTTTGATGTCCCTTTTCCGCTGCTGCGATGAGTGGGGTAAAGCCGCCTGAATTCACAGCATTGACGTCGGCCTCTCTCTTGATCAGCTTGTTCACCTCGCCAAGGTCCCCTTTGAACGCCGCGTTCAGCAGGGCTTCATCCACCGGTCGCATGGCCAGGAGCGTCGGCATCAGTCCGAGCACCGCAATCAACATCATCCACCGTCGTGTCATCCAGCTCTCCTATGGTTAGGGAATTAAGCGCACTATGTTTAGTCTAACAGGATGCTGAAACAATCGCTCTTCTTACCGATTCAATAAGGGCAGCCATTTCACCCGTCTATTCTGGAAGCTGCCAAGACAACCGCTTTGCCCAGTCGATGCGGCTTCCCCATGCCGTGTTCTCATCACGTTTATATGCTCAACCGGAAGGAAGAGAGTCTCGAGGCCGGAAACGCTGGAGGGGCTTTCCCATTCGGCAAGACTGATGGCAAGGGCGAATGGTCCATACATATACCTCGCCGGGGCGACGTGCAGGGACATCCCTAGTTGCTCTTTGTGTAGAATGGTAGGGTGTGGACGGTGGCTGGATGTCTCCGGCTATCGAATTCCACGGTTAGTTCCATGCCCGGTTCGCTGAAATCCCGCAAGGGAAAGCCGAATGCGATCACGCCGTTGAGTTGCGGCGAATGTGTCGCACTGCTGATCCATCCCACTTCACGATCTCCGCTGAACAGCTTCGCCCCGTGAGGAGGTACGGTCGCGTCCTTCAGCACGAACCCCATCAACTTTCGTCGTACGCTGCCGTAAGTGTCCATCCGTGCGACGACTTCCTGCCCCGGATAGCAGCCTTTATTCAAGCTGAAGGCTTTTCCTTCAAGGTTCGCCTCCGGTGGGACGATATTTTCGTTGAGGTCCGCCCCAGCCTTTGGCAGTCCTGTTTCGATACGGAGCGCCTCACGAGCGTGACCACCAACCGCCTTGATGCCATATGTCGCACCTGCCTCCATGAGCCGCTCCCAGGCTGTGCTGAGGGCGTCTGCAGGCAGTAGTATCTCCAGGTCGTCTTCTCCGGTTTCTTCTGTGCGGAGGACGAACGAGCCGTGGCCACCTATTCGGGCTGAGATCGCACTGACCGGCTTGAGGTCGCTCATCGTGACGCCAAAGGCAGCGCTGACAGTGGCGCAGGCTTTGGGCCCACTGACAAGCAAAAGCCCCCAGGACTCCGCGCAGTTTTCCATCTTGGCCTTGACGCCATAGAGAAGAAACTTTCGAAGGGCTTGAAAAGTGGCGTCGCCGACTTCGCCGACATCTTCCACCCAGAGGCTATCGGGTAGAGCATAGACTCGAAAATAGCCAAGCATCTTGCCCTTGTGTGTGAGAAAGCTCGAATAGCGACCCTGGCCAGGCTGGAGCGGGAGGATGTCGTTGCTGATGATGCTCTGCAGCCATTTGATGCGATCGTCGCCGGTGACGCGGATCTTGCCGCGGTGCGAGAGGTCGGAGAGTCCGACTGCCTGGCGCACCGCCTGATATTCCGCGACCCACTTTCCATAGTGAGCGGGCATATCCCATCCGCCGATTTCTTCAAAGATGGCTCCGAGTTTCAGGTGCTGTTCGTGGAGCGGGCTGTGCTTCATGCGCAATGGCCTACAACTTCTTCAATCAAATCTTTCAGCCGGGTGGAAAACTCATTGCGCGAGACAATCTTATTCACCCCCAGCGCCCTGGCTCGGTTAAATGTGTCCACTTCTTCATGATTGGCGAAGGCGAGGATGGGAATGGCCATCAAGCGTGTGTCGGCTTTGAGGCTTTCCAGGGCTTCAAAGGCGTTGAGCATGTCGTCATTCATGTTCACAATGAATGCGGATGGAATGGCCGAAGCCTTGTCGACGATGTCCTGTTGCACGCGAGCCCGTTCGATCTTGTACCCCTTTGACATGAGGGCATCTCGAACTTTGCTGTAGAAAAAGATGTCGGTGACGCCGACGAGCACCGTCTTTGAGTCTGTCTGGTCTATCTTGTCTGTCTGGTGAGATTCTGTCGTCATGTGGGAACCTGTATTCGTTTTAGACTAGATAGACCAAATAGCCCAGACAGACCGGTGGTCAATTCAGTGAACTGATCAATCGTCCCAGCGCTTTTTTTGCCAAGGTGTAATTGGGATTGAGCGCCAGAGATTTCTTATAGGAGTCGATGGCTTCGGTCCATTGCCCCTTGCGTTCATAGACGCGACCGAGGTTGAGATGGGGGAAGGCCGGGCTCTCATAGCGTCTCGCGAGCAGCGCTTTCTGAAACCAGACAATTGCTTCGTCCAGTTCGCCCTTCTCGATCAAATAGGCTCCGATGTCATTATAAGGGTTCCCGAATTCCGGGTCTTGCGCGATGGCCCTGTAACATTCTTCGATCGCGTCTTCAATGCGTCCCATGAAGCTGTAGGTCCACCCGAGGAAGGTATAGGCCTCGGCGGTGGGGTGCGCCTCAATCGATTTCTTGTAGAGCGCGACGGCTTCTTCTAATTCACCTTTCATCTGGCGCTCGTAGGCCTGCTGAAAGAGTTGCCATGCTTCGCGTTTGTCTTCTTCGCGGCCTTCGCCTTGGACTAAGAAATCCTGTACATCCATAGTGCGGCTTCTGAAAAACGCCTCCAGCGGCGTTCTCGGTCGTTCAATCAACTCAACGTACTTCGAAAGTACGCCTCGTTGATTTCACTTCCTGCGGCCTTGCTGGAGACCTTTTTGAGAAGCCGCGGGAAATGGGTTTCACTATTCGTTCTTCAGCTTCTTTTTGATCAACTCCGCCCCATAGCGCCCTGAGAGCAACATGGAGCCGAAGGCCGGGCCCATGCGTGGCGTGCCATACACGGCGGCCACAGCCAATCCTATCACAAAACAATTGGGGTAGACCTCGCCGGTATGGTTCATTACGTCTTCCTCCGAACGCGAGACCCACATGGCGCCGTTCCCGGGGACGGCTGTGTAGAGGTTGCGCTTGTGCAGCAGAGTCACTACGACTGCATCGTGTCCGGTGGCATCGACGACGATCTTGCTCTCGAGACCGATCGGGTCGACGTGAATGAAATCGTGGCCGGCCATTTCAGCGGTGGTATTATTCACGACGACACCTTCCAGAACTCCTTCCCGGCGGAGAATGAGATCGACGACGCGTGTGAGGTTCAGAACCTTGGCGCCGCCGCGATAGGCTGCGGCAACGAGGGCGCCGGTCGCATGTGGTGGATCGACCATATACATCCCGTCATAGTCCTTGATCTTCTTGCACGGGACCCCGATTTCCTCAAGGATCTTGTGTGCAGGGGCGCAGATCGTCGCTTTATTCATCAGATACCCGCCGTGCCAGAACCCTCCACCAAGTGCGAGGCTCTGTTCCACGATCACGGTACGGAAGCCCATCTCTGCCAAGTCGTGGGCACAGATCAAACCGGATGGGCCTGCGCCGACGATAATGACGTCGCTCTCAATGAGCTGGTCGAATTCTTTGTAGTATTCCCGCGCGATCTGTCTCGTGATATCCCGTTCTCGTAATGGGGCTGGTCTTGGCTTGCTCATACCGTATTCTCCTTCGACGGCTGCTGAAAAATGGCTTTCAGCTTCGTTCTCAGCTCTCCCGAATCCTCAATGGGGACCCAGCCGCCGCATCACTCGGCGGCGCGTACAGACGTGGTGCTCCTTATTCGTCGCACCGTGCAGCCCAGAGGGTACGCCTCCGGTTTCGATTCGCCTCGGGCCCTGTGGATGATCGTTTTGAGCATCCTCGCTTGCTCTATCGATAGATTTCCGATCCTGTCTTTCGGAACTCGTCAGATTTTTCTTTCATGCCGATCTGAATCGCTGTCTGTTCATCGACCCGTAATTGCGCGGCGTAGTCACGGACATCCTGCGTGATTTTCATCGAGCAGAAATGAGGACCACACATCGAACAGAAGTGCGACACCTTCGCAGCATTATCCGGCAAGGTTTCGTCGTGGAAGAGCCTCGCGGTGTCCGGATCGAGCGAAAGATTGAACTGGTCTTCCCAGCGAAACTCGAAACGGGCTTTGGACAAGGCATTATCCCGAACCTGCGCGCCAGGATGGCCCTTGGCCAGATCCGCTGCATGGGCGGCGATCTTATAGGTGATGACGCCGGTCTTCACATCTTCGCGGTCGGGGAGACCCAAGTGTTCCTTGGGCGTCACATAGCAGAGCATCGCACAGCCGAACCACCCGATCATGGCTGCGCCGATGCCGGAGGTAATGTG
>DATDFW010000319.1:0-2529 GCA_036522375.1 Nitrospiraceae bacterium | reverse complement strand
ATAGCTTCTGGCCATTCACTACGAACGCCGTGCCGCTGGAATCCAGCACGGCCTCCGTTTGGATATTGGCAGCATCCGAGCCGGTTAGTGGTTCAGTGAGGGCAAAAGCCGAGATGGCTTCGCGGGCGACAATCGGCAAGTACTTGCGTTTTTGTTCTTCGTTGCCGAAGAGGAGCACCGGCATGGCAATGCCGATGGACTGCGGCACGGCGACAGTCAGGGCGAGAATATTGCTCCAGCTCGCCATGAGCATGAGGGCGCGCCCATAGTTGGTATAGGAAAATCCAAGGCCCCCATACTCCTCGGGGATTTTCATGCCGAACGCGCCGAGAGCAAACAGCCCTTTCAGCACGGAATCGGGTATCTTCGCCGTCCGTTCAATTTCATCAGGATCAACTTGCGTTCTGAGGAATGTTTCCAGCCTCGGCCGATAGCGGTCCCAGGCATCTTTCTGTTCCGGTGGTTCGTCTGGCGGGAGCAATAGAGAGAAATCGGGCCTGCCGACAAAAAGGCCTGCCATGAAACTGTGCCCGGTAAACCGCTCTCGAGCTTCTTCGATTCGTTCAAGGCCTTTGAACAACTGCGCCATCGAGGCTCCTAGAATGTGACTTGAAAGACAGACTTGTCCCGTAGCTCTTCAAATCGTGCCGTGAAGTGACGCAACACCGGTGCCTCATAGGTCAGACTGAGCCCATGAATCATCTCGCGCCTCCGGTACAGCTCGATGATCGATTCGGCGACATAGGTGATCTGCATGTTTGTATAGACCCGGCGTGGGACGGCCAGCCGAACCATTTCGAGTTCCGGATGGATCATATGACCGGATGCCGGATCTCTTTTGCCGAACATCGCCGTGCCGATCTCGACTCCCCGGATCCCGAATTCCCGGTAAAGGGCGACGACCAATGATTGGGCAGGAAATTGATCTTGCACAATGTGTGGGAGAAACTCTTTCGCGTTGAGATACACGGCATGTCCCCCGATCGGTTTGAGGATGGGCACGCCTGCCTGGTCGAGCAACTCTCCCAGGTACCGGACTTGCCCAACCCGGAAGCTGAGATAGTCTTCGTCCAGCACTTCGCGGAGACCTCGGGCCATCGCTTCCAGGTCACGGCCCGCCAACCCGCCATAGGTAGGAAAGCCTTCGACCAGAATGAGCATGTTGGTAATGTTTTGCGCCCACTCATCATCATTCAGACTGAGAAATCCCCCGATGTTCACCAGGCCGTCCTTTTTCGCGGACATGGTGCAGCCGTCACCGTAGCTGAAGAGTTCCCGTGCGATGTCCAGAACCGATTTGCCGGCGAATCCCGGCTCCCGCTCTTTGATAAAAAAGCAGTTCTCCGCGAAACGGCAGGCATCGAAGAAGAGGGGAATACGATAACGGTTCAGCAGCATACGGGTCTGCCGGATATTGTCCATCGACACCGGCTGCCCACCACCGCTATTGTTCGTGATGGTCAACATCACCAGCGGAATCCGGTCCCGCCCAACGCGATGGATCGTCTCCTCCAACCGGACCAGATCCATATTGCCCTTAAACGGCAATTCGCTATGGGGGTCGTACGCTTCCTTGACAACGACGTCGAGCGCGTCCGCACCCTGGTGTTCGACGTTGGCGCGGGTTGTGTCGAAGTGAATGTTGTTGGGGACGCACATGCCAGGCTTGACGACGGTCGAAAACAGGAGATTCTCCGCCATGCGGCCCTGATGGGTGGGAATCACGTGTCGATAGCCGAAGATCGAGCGTACGGTCTCTTCAAGATGGTAGTAGTTCTTGCTGCCGGCATACGACTCGTCGCCTAGCATGAGGCCGGCCCATTGGTTGTCACTCATGGCGGACGTGCCGCTGTCGGTCAGTAGATCGACATAAACGCTCTCTGCCGGCACATGAAACAGGTTATATCCCCCATCGCGCAGCAGTCGATCCCGTTCCTCGCGAGTCGTCCGACGGATCGGCTCCACCATTTTTATCTTGAACGGCTCGGAAGGGAATTTCATACCACCAACCTCTTGAACCGCGCCAATTCCATCTTGAAGGCCATCGGGCCTCCGTATTCGAAGACATACCGGGTCATGTCGAATAGGGGAGCCGGATTCAGATCACGGATGAGATCCGGCTTCCAGGTGATTTCCAATTGATTGATCATGGTGATTGGCGTCGGGGTTCCGATCACTCCAAGTTGAGCCTGGCCATAAGATCGGGAAAAGATCAGAATTTCGCCGTCGAACATGGCGGCGTTGATGTCCGGCGCAGCCCCTTGCTTGTTGAAATCTTCTTCGAAGCGCCGAAAGGCGGCCGATCGTTCGAGCTCTTCGCGAAACGCAAAGAAGACCTTGATTCCCGCGCGAAGTTGGTCGTCCATGACTTGCAGAGCATCGGCGACAGACGACTCGTCCTGCAGTTGTTCGCGCGTCAGAACCAACAGACGCCGGATAATCGCTCCGCGCTTGGCGGCTTCTTGGTTGGTCAAGAGGTAGTTTGGATACAAGGCCTCACCCTTTTTCCAGATGTTCCAACGCTCCATA
>DATDFW010000318.1:0-4681 GCA_036522375.1 Nitrospiraceae bacterium | reverse complement strand
GAAGATGGGTCGGCGAGCGGTGGACAATACAGCAACACCTTTGGGGTAAACAACGCTCGTATTTATATCAACGGGAAGATCCACAAATACGTCGGGTTCGAGTTCAACACCGAATGTTTTGCCTGTAACGTTCCCAACAATACAGGAACTGCAGCATTCGGGTCTAATTCCACTGTCGGCTTACTGGATGCGATCGGGAAGTTCGAAATCACTGAACAAGTAAACGTCTGGTTTGGGCGAATGTTGATTCCGACAGAGAGAGGCGAACTGAACGGGCCCTTCTACCACGCGGTCTTCGATGGCTTTAGGACACCGTTCAATACATCCGACTTCAGTGGGAACTTTGGCGTAGGTGGGTCTGGTCTCTATGGCCGTGACAATGGCGTGACCTTCTTTGGGAAAATCCATCCCGGTGGTACGCATCTGCAATATGTCGCGGGTGTGTATTCGGGACTGAAGTCAGCCGCAGGCGCCGGACCCAATCAACGGGACAGTCTGAAGTATGCCGGACGTCTCACGTGGAACTTGCTGAATGAAGAGAAGAATCCCGGTTACTATACCAGCGGTACCTACTATGGGACAGCCGGCGATATTCTCGCGATCGCGGTAGGAGGAGAATATCAGAATGCCGGCGCCGGCTCATTTGCAAATCAGAGCCGCTTCGGGAGCGTGGTCAGCGATCTTTTGTTTGAAAAAGTCCTCTCGAACAACGGTGGGGTGTTCACGGTCAACGCCGAGTTTAAAAGGTATTGGGCACAAGACAGCGCCGCCGCCTTTACAGATGCAGGAGGCTGCTTCTGCATGTTCGGCGGGACGTCATGGACCGGCTATGCCTTGTATATGTTCCCGCAAGAGATTGGTATCGGGAGATTTCAACCCTATGGGAGATATACCGGCCTGAACAGTCAGTTCGGCGGTGCGCGTGAAGAATATGAACTCGGCATGAACTATGTCATTGCGGGTCACAATGCGCGCATCTCGACGTACTGGCGGACCGGCACGATCGGCAGTTCCACCGCCACTTTCAATAATCAGAACTTGAACTACGCTCCCGGGTCGAGAGGGCAGCACGTCGATTCGTTCACCGTGGCGTTACAGTTGCAGTATTAGAAGGTCGGTTTTCACTAGCAGGTTTTTCAGTTTGGAAGGGCCGAAATCCACTGTACGGGTTTCGGCCTTTCCTCATTCTACAATCTACCAGTATGCCCAAAGCTGAAGGCTGAGGTTGGGGTTGAGCACAGACCTGAGTGTCATCATCTCAGCCTCAACCGTTGCGTTCCAATACGACGATAATGGGCGGACCCCTCTTGACAGGAGGGCCGTAGACTCCGAATATATGCACCCCAATTGTATGCCTCGAGGAATAGCCTGTGAGGTCTTTCGATGCGGCCAGACCCCTAGTGAACTCCCAATCATCGTGAATGCGCACAGCTGAGTGAAACGACTCAATGACCATGTCTAAAGCAACAGCTCCCCGCCCGTATTCCTGGCTGCTGGTTCTGATCAGTGTGCTGCCGGTCGCCATGCTGATCATTGGCGCCGTTGCGTTCCGTTACATCGAAACCCGCATGATTGCCACAACAGGCGAAACCCTGGCCCTATCAGCTTCCGAAGTGTCGGACAAAGTAGACCGATTTCTCATGGAACGGCATGCCGATGCTCTGATGATGGCAAGTGTGTTCAGCGTGCAACCATATAATCTTCAGTTTCAGTCGGCATATGTCGCACGGATGAAGGCTGCGTACCCGGATTACCTATGGATCGGCACCACGAACCCGCATGGACAGATTGTGGTGGCCACCGACCCAAGCACAATTGGGCGTGATTACAGCGCACAATCCTGGTTTCAGGCCGTGCGCAACGGGCAAGGGGTTCATATGGGGGACGTGGAGCCATTCGCGGTCATGGGTGGCCCTGACGCGATAGCCGTAACTGCTCCCATCACTGGCCCGCGTGGGGAATTCCTGGGAGCTGTGACGACGCGAGTGGGGATTCCTGGTCTGGAAAACATCATGACGGGGACCCTTCTGGCTTTCCGGGAGCGGGAAGGATTTTGGGGAGCGCTGGAGTACCAGTTCTTGACTGAGAAGGGGGTGGCCTTCATTGATTCGGATCTCGAGCATAAAGGCCTCGTCAATCTGAAACAACTTGGATTACCATCGGCACTGATCAGCGAAGGGTCCCTTTCAAATTACGTCGAGGAGGAGCACCGGCGTCGCCACGTGTCGGTCATCACTGGCTATGCCAGGCCTCCGGCCCGTGGCGGACATGAGGGAATACATTGGACGGTTTTGATGCGTATGGATCGGCAGGACGTGCTGGCGCCGATTCGAGAAGTGCTCTGGAATCTTGGCCTGGCGGGCGGCGCAGTGGTGATTCCCACGTTTGGACTCCTAGTGTGGACCGTGAAACGCGTGCGGAGGGAGTATCAGCACGCGCAGCAGGAACGTGCGCTCGCCAGAGAAGCTGAAACGTCGCTGCGCGAGAGCGAGGCACACACCCGGCGAATCGTCGAGATGGCGCTCGACGGCTTCATCGGGATGGATGCCGCCGGGCTCATTACCGAGTGGAACGTCCAGGCGGAACAGATGTTCGGCTGGTCGCGGCAAGAGGCCATCGGCCGACTCCTCTCTGACACCATCATTCCTGCACCACACAGAGAAGCCCACGAACGGGGATTGCGTCACTTCCTTGCAACCGGTGCAGGTCCGATATTGAACAGACGTATCGAAATCACAGGCAAGCACCGGGACGGGCACGAGATTCCGATCGAACTGGCGATCTCGCCTGCCTTGGGGCAGGGAGGGGCCTACACCTTCAGCGCGTTCGTGCGGGATATCTCGGTGCGGAAGCAGACGGAGGAGCAGAGCCGCATGTATCAAGAGGAACTGCAACGACTCAATGAGGTTTTGGATAAACGTGTGCAGGTTCGAACACAGGAGCTGGCCGCCGTCAACGAATCATTGCTTGCTGAAGTCGCTGAACGGATGCAGACCGAGGCGTCGCTCGAAAACAGTCGGCAAGCCTTGCAGAAGTTGGCGCTCCAGCTATTGCGCGTGCAGGAGGACGAGCGGCGTCGAATCTCGCGTGATTTGCACGATGATATCAATCAACGGCTCGCGCTGCTTGCCATGGATATTGAAGCAGTAGAACGGCGGCTGAGTGTTTCACCAGATCACGTGGACCGAGCCGTACGCGCGATACAGGACCGGGTTGTGGAATTATCAGACGTGGTGCGTCATTTGGCCTATCAGCTTCATCCCTCCATTCTCGATGACCTCGGTCTTCCGATCGCCCTGCAACGGTTGGTGGACGAGTTCACAGCGCGAAGCCATATCCAAGGGAGCTTTGGGCACAAGGATATTCCCTCAACCATCCCACAGGAGATCGCAACCTGTCTCTATCGCGTCGCCCAAGAAAGCCTCAGCAACGTGGCTCGCCATGCCGCGGCGTCTCGAGTCGATGTGGAGATGACTCGGTCGCAATCCGGGTTGACGGTCACGATTACGGATAATGGAGTGGGATTTGACGCGGAACAACCCCGGCATGGGCCACATGGACTGGGGTTGCTCGGCATGAAAGAGCGAGTCGCCTTGGTTCACGGAGATTTACAAGTCGTGTCCGCCGTGGGGAAGGGAACAAAAGTACAGGTCGTGGTGCTCGTTCCGGAGGAGGTGTCATGAACAGACCCCGGATTCTCTTGGGTGATGACCATACCCTCGTACTGGACGGATTTCGGAAACTGTTGGAGGATCGGTGCGAGATCGTGGGTGCCGCGGAGGATGGCCGTACGTTGCTTCGAATGGCCCAGGAACTTGAGCCTGACATTGTCACGCTCGATATCTCGATGCCGCAGCTCAATGGGGTTGATGCTGCCCGGAAGCTGAAAAAGATTCTGCCTCGCACCCATCTGATCTTCGTGACGATGCACGACGATCCGGCCTATGTGAATGAAGCCTTCAAGGCCGGCGCCTCCGGTTATCTGCTCAAACGGTCCGCCGGTTCAGAATTACGCCAAGCCATCCAATCGGTTATGGATGGACAGTGTTATGTCACGCCGTTGGTTGCGAAGGGTCTGGTGCAGTCGGTCATCAGCCGGGGACGACCGCCTGTCCTGCAGGACAAGTCTTTGACGGCGCGCCAACGAGAAGTATTGCAACTCGTTGCCGAAGGGATGACCGTCAAGGAGATCGCATCGACCCTCAATCTCTCGCCGAAGACGGTCGAGTTTCATAAATCGCAGATCATGACGCAACTCGATCTTCATACGACGGCGGAGCTGACGAAGTACGCCCTTGTCCATGGCATCCTCGCTTCGGAGTAACGCCCCGCACATCGTATGCGCGAGGCACGCGAGACGGGCGCGACGAGCGGGAAAGGCGAGACTGGCAAGAGTTCGAAGCTCGGATCTCCCTTCTCCCCTCGTCCCTCCTTCCATCTTGCCCCATATTCCCTGGTCTCTCTTTCCACCTCGTCTCGCTTGGCTCGCGCGTCCCCGCCCGTCGTGCTGATTTCTCCTAGGGAAATTGCCTCAATTTCCTAGGGAGATGCCTAGTGGGTTTATCGTGCTTCTCAGCTTATAGCATACGGGCGTTAATTTGGTCGGGGTTCAAGCAGTGATACGCTCATTCCCCACCGAACCCTATGAAGAAGAAGCGAAGGCTTTTTCTCGCAGTTCACT
>DATDFW010000317.1:0-3647 GCA_036522375.1 Nitrospiraceae bacterium | reverse complement strand
TTCCCCTTGCAGCGATAGAGCAGGTCGACGGCCTCCGAAAATCCGCTATCAAGACGCTGAACAAGGGCCTGGACTGCGCGCGCTTCGATATCCAGCACGCGCCGGCCCACGTCGAGGCTAGTTCCACCCTTTGGCTTAGTTACTTTCGAGCTCGAGATGCGTCGCATATCCGCATGATCCGGTCTAATAACGCTTGTAATTGATGGAGCGGCACCATATTGGGTCCATCCGATAAGGCCTCGTCTGGATTGGGATGGACCTCCATGAAGAAGCCATCCACTCCAGCCCCAGCTGCTGCGCAGGCCAGGGGCTCGACAAATTCACGCTGGCCATTGGATTTGGTTCCCCCGCCACCCGGCAGCTGGACACTATGGGTGGCGTCGAAAACCACTGGGTAGCCGAAGTTTCGGAGGATGGGGAATGACCGCATATCGACTACAAGATTGTTGTAGCCGAATGATGATCCTCGTTCGGTCAGGATAATCCGCCGGTTTCCTGCCTCCTCGACTTTTTTCACCGCGTTGCCCATTTCTTGCGGGGAAAGAAACTGACCCTTCTTGACATTCACGACTTTGCCGGTCTTCGCCGCGGCAATGATCAAATCCGTCTGACGGCAGAGGAACGCGGGAATCTGGAGGACGTCTACGATCTTCCCCGCCTCGGTCGCCTGCTCCTCCGTATGGACGTCCGTCAAGACAGGAAGGCCCAGCTGATCCTTGACCTGCTTCAGCGCCGCTAGACCTTTTTCTAGACCCGGCCCGCGATACGACGTGATGGAAGTCCGATTCGCCTTATCGAAGGATGATTTGAAGACGTATGGGATGTCCAGAGACTTGGCAATCTCTGCGATGCCCGCCGCCGTCTCCAGCACAAGCCGTTCACTCTCAATGACACAGGGCCCGGCAATCAAAAACGGCCGATGCCCCGCCCCAACTTTGAAGTTTCCTATCTCAACTTCATGCGCCATGGTCTTACTTTCTTCGGACTTCCGTGAGATGCTCAAACCAGTCTTGTAACGAGGCCGCAGGCGAGCCGAAACCGGAGGCGTAGCCTCTCGGCTACGTTGAGGATTTCGGCGAGCTGAGAACGAAGCTACAAGCTGGTTTCAGCATCTCACCTCAGTGGCCGCATTTTCGGCGCAGCGCCGCCCCCACAAATCCGCTAAACAATGGATGCGGACGATGTGGTCTCGAGTTGTATTCCGGATGAAACTGCGTCGCGAGGAACCAGGGATGGCCTTTCAATTCGATGATCTCGACCAGCCGACCGTCCGGCGACAGTCCGCTCAGCACGAATCCCTTGGCGAGTAATGGCTCGCGATACGCATTGTTGAATTCGTACCGATGCCGGTGGCGTTCACGCACGTCGCTCACCCCGTACATCTTTTGAGCCAGAGTTCCCTCGCCGAGCAGACAGACATAGGACCCAAGTCGCATTGTCCCGCCCTTGTCACTCACAGACTGCTGATCCGACATCAAATGAATGACGGGATATTCCGATGTCTCATCAAATTCGGCGCTGTTTGCACCGGCCAGCCCGGCGACATTCCGCGCAAATTCAATTGTGGCGCACTGCATGCCCAGACACAAGCCGAGAAACGGAATCTGGTGTTCCCGTGCATAGCGAATCGCGGCAATTTTTCCTTCGATCCCTCGTGCACCAAAGCCGCCTGGGACGAGGATTCCATCGACCTCACGCAGGATCCGTTCGGTTCCTTGCCGTTCAATTTCCTCCGATTCGATCCACTGAATATTCACCCGCGTTTCATGGTCGATGCCTCCATGGACGAGCGATTCCGCGAGACTTTTGTAACATTCCTTCAACCCCGCATACTTGCCGACCAGGGCAACTGAGACTTCATGCTTGGGATATTTGATCTTCTGAACCATCGCGTCCCATTCGCGCAGATTCGGCGGACCAGTCTTCAGTTGGAGCAGGCGCACAATCAGGTCGTCCAGTCCTTCCTTCCGAAACACAATCGGCACTTCATAGATCGTATCCACATCCTTGGCCGTGATCACCGCATCTTTCTCTACGTTGCAGAACATGGCGATCTTGCCCTTGAGTTCCGGCGGCAAATATCGATCGGTCCGGCAGAGAAGGATATGCGGCTGAATACCGATCTCCCGGAGCTTGTTGACAGAATGCTGCGTCGGTTTCGTCTTCAGTTCACCGGCCGTGCCGATGTATGGCACCAGCGTGAGGTGGACATAGAGCACGTTCTCACGGCCTACGTCGTACGGCATCTGGCGAATCGCTTCGAGGAAGGGCAAGCTCTCGATGTCGCCGACCGTGCCACCGATCTCCACGATCGTCACGTCCATCCCTTGGGAGATGCGCATAATGCACTGTTTAATCTCGTCGGTGACGTGGGGCACCACCTGCACTGTCCCCCCGAGATAATCGCCGCGACGCTCTTTCGTGATGACCGAATGGTAGATCCTGCCGGTCGTGTAGTTGTTTTCTTTGGTGAGGGTCATGGACGTGTACCGTTCATAGTGGCCGAGATCCAGGTCTGTTTCCGCACCGTCGTCCGTCACATAGACTTCCCCATGTTGATAGGGATTCATGGTACCGGGATCGACGTTGATGTAGGGATCGAGCTTGAGGAACGTAATCTTCAACCCGCGACTCTCGAGCAGGTTACCGATCGAAGCAGAGGCAAGCCCCTTCCCCAAGGAGGAGACGACTCCGCCTGTGACAAAAATAAACTTGCTCATCGTGGCCCCCATCTTGTCGGATCGTATAATTCTGACACGCATGCCACCCTTACCTGACCGGAGCAGCCTTCAGCGCACCTAACTCCTGCTTGGTGGCGTCAAACCGTTGGAGCTTTCCTGTCACCGACTCGACATCTTCCGGCGTATCCACCCGCAGGGAAGCATGTGTGGTTTCCCAGACTCTGATCGGAATACCATACTCCAGTGCGCGCAATTGCTCGAGCTTTTCCGCATCCTCCAGGCGCCCGGTGGGAAGGGACGCCAGCTTCAGCAACGTGTCGCGTCGATACATATAGAGACCAAGGTGAATACAATGTAGGCCTCTTACCGCTCTGCGGCTGGCGTCGTCCCGCACCAATGGAATCGGTGCGCGTGAAAAGTATATGGCGTTGCCGACATGATCCGTCACCACCTTCACCACCGAAGGATTGTGGACGTCGTCGGTTGAATCGATAGTGCGCTTCAACGTACCCATTCCGACGCCGCTCTTGATAAATGGGTCGATGAGATCCTCCAGTAAGTCTGGCTGCAACGGGATCTCATCTCCTTGCAAATTCACAAAGTAGTCCCCGCCGAACATGCGCGCCACTCCGGCGACTCGGTCGGTGCCTGTCCGGTAGTCTCCGGCTATCATCACAGCCCGCCCTTTGAATCCCTCCACCGCCTGCTTGATCCGGTCATCGTCGGTGGCGACGAGAACTTCCGTCACCACGCGACAGGCCGCCGCTCGTTCGTACACATGTTGGATCATAGGCTTACGACCGAGCATGACGAGCGGTTTTCCGGGAAAGCGCGACGACCCATACCGTGCCGGGATGACTACCGTGACGGATGGTGCGGACTCAGCAGGCTGCGGAAAATCTCTGTGGGTATCCCTGGATTTCATTTGGTCTGTGAGTCTGGGACAACAAAAGCACACCACGCAGG
>DATDFW010000316.1:0-4824 GCA_036522375.1 Nitrospiraceae bacterium | reverse complement strand
TTCTCATCGGTGAACATATGGCGGAACGGATCAAATTCGAAATCGGGTCCGCCTACCCCTTTGAGGAACGCAAGACCATGATGATCAAGGGGCGTGACTTGATTTCCGGCATTCCCCGCACGTTGGTGGTGGATGACGCAGAAATCCGTGAAGCGCTGCAGGAACCGATCGGGACAATCGTCAACGCAATTAAAGTGGCACTGGAAAATACCCCGCCTGAATTGGCGGGTGATATCATCGATCGTGGCGTCGTACTCACGGGCGGGGGGTCTTTGCTGAAGGGCATGGATACGCGCTTTCGGGAGGAGACAAATCTGCCGATCATCACCGTGGATGATCCCCTGACGTCCGTCGTCCTGGGGGTCGGGAAAATCCTCGATGAGTTGGATCTGCTCGCCAAAGTGTCGGTGATGTCCCAGGCCAATACCTACCGATAAGGTTCCATCCCTAACTCCTTTATGTGGATGGCTCACTCTCGTACTCCCTATGGTGCCAGACGGCTGGCACTTGCCTGTTTCGCCCTCCTGGTGGTGGCTCTTTTTCTGCTTCCCAATCAAATCCAAGGACTCCTGCAGTATCTGGATGGGCCGGTTGGACACGTCGTGCGTGTTCCGCTCGAAGCCATTGCCTCCATCGATGCCGGCGTTGCTGATCGTTGGGCACAGTATATGGCGTTGCAAGGGGTACGGGAGGAGAATCAACAACTCCGGAAAGAAATAGAGTGGTTGCGCGGACAACATAACCAATTGCGTGAGGCTGCCGCTGCGACAGAGCGATTGACGGGTTTGCTGAGCTTTAAAGAACAGGCGCTTCCTGCAATGGTCGCCGCTCAAGTCATCGGACGTGATGCGACGAACCGCTATCGTGCCATCATTCTCAATAAGGGTGAGAGTGATGGGATCAAGCCGGATATGGGAGTGGTCACGCCCGCCGGGGTTGTCGGGCGCGTTGTGAAAACGACGGGCGCGTCTTCGGTGGTGCTCTTGGTGACCGATCCGAACAATGCCATCGCCGGTCTCATTCAGCGGACGAGAGACGAAGGCGTTGTGGAGGGGACTCAACAGGGGCTGGCTCGGCTCAAGTATATTCCGTTGCTGTCGACGCTTCGAGACGGTGATCGGGTCGTGACCTCGGGCCTTGTCGGAGGGTTCCCCCGAGGGCTTGTGATCGGTACGATTACGCGCATCGATAAAGAAGAAGGTGCCCTCTTCCAGTCTGCGGAACTCAACCCGGAAGTCGATGTCAGCCGTGTGGAGGAGGTGTTGGTCATTCAGACGTCGTATGGACAGTCGACGAAGGCGGGGATAGGAGCGGA
Source organism: Nitrospiraceae bacterium (assembly GCA_036522375.1). Classification (GTDB taxonomy): domain Bacteria; phylum Nitrospirota; class Nitrospiria; order Nitrospirales; family Nitrospiraceae; genus Palsa-1315. The sequence goes on along the minus strand of DATDFW010000316.1, from coordinate 3,509 downwards.
TCTACTGGGGAAGCCGGCACCATGAAATTCCTTGTCTATCTGATACTCGTGCTGCTGCTGGTCCCCCTACAGACGACGCTACTGCCACATCTGAGCGTGTGGAACATTAAACCGGATTTGGGGCTTGTGGCCGCCGCGTTCGTCGGAATATTTGCCGGTGAACTGGAAGGCCTTCTCGTGGGGCTTGCGATCGGATGGGTCCTGAATATGTTCTCAGCCGGCGAGCTCTGGATCAGTCTCCTCACGAACGGGGGGGTGGGGGTCTTAGCGGGTTTCCTGGGGCGTCAGGTATCGCAGATGACGCCGATCACCGTGGGTGTGGGGCTGCTGCTGGTGTCTTTGGTGAGTGGGATATTTGCCGCGATGAATTTTCCACATCTCGACACGTCTCAGATGTGGTGGATGATCGAGTCGATCGTCTTTCCACAAGCGTGTTTTGATGGGGTAGTGACGGCCGGGCTCTATTGGTTGGTCTCTCAACGGTTTGACGTCGCCCGCCTGGGGACCGAATAGCAGGTCTGTGATGGGTGCGGCGAAATGTTGGTTGTGACGCATGGATACAGTTGGACTCCACGATTCTGAACTTGGAGAGCTTCAACGCCGATTGGTCATTCTCCGCGTCGGCTTGCTGCTCGTCGTGGCATTACTGGGGTTACGGCTGTGGCACTTGCAGATTCGAGAGGGGCCCTACTACCGCGATCTCTCCGAGAACAATCGGACGCGTTCTGTCGTCGTGGAGCCGGCTCGAGGACTCATCTACGATCGCCACGGGGTGCTGCTGGCGAATAATGTTCCGAGCTTCACGCTCTATGTGTCGCTTGAGGAGGTCAAAGATCGGGACCTGCTCATCGATCAGCTCAGCACTCTCTTAGGGCTCGATGCCGCGCTCGTCAGGACCAAGCTCACGGCTCGGGGCAGCAAACAATTGCCGCGCAAGGTCAAGGGTCGCTTAACCCTTCGGGAAGCGACGTTGATCGAGTCTCACCGCCTGGACTTGCCCGGAGTCATGGTCCAGGTCGAATCGCAACGGAATTATCCTGGCGGAGTGATGGCCTCGCATCTGTTGGGCTATGTGGGGGAAGTGTCGCCTGAGCAGTTAGAGAAGCCTGAATTTGCCGACCTGCACCAGGGCAGCATTGTTGGACAATATGGTGTGGAGAAATTCTTCGATCAGCTGATGCGCGGTCAGGCAGGACAAAAAAGCATAGAAGTCGATGCGGTTGGTCACGAGAAACGAACCGTGGTCGTGGAACAGCCCCATGCGGGGGACAACTTGTATCTGACGATCGATGCGCGGCTGCAAAAAGCTGCCGAACACCTGTTGGGAGAGGAATCAGGCGCGATTGTCGCGCTTGATCCGAGGACAGGCGATGTGCTGGCCATGGCCAGCCGCCCTGGTTTCGATCCGAACGTGCTTTCGCGGGAGCTCACACCGAAACAATGGGCTGATATCGTGCAAGACGAGGGGCGTCCCTTGAACAATCGAGCCTCGCAAGGGCAGTATCCTCCCGGTTCGGTGTTCAAGGTGATGATGGCCGCTGCGGCATTAGAGACCAAGACTGTGACGCCGGAGACATCCATCTTTTGCAATGGCGGGTATCAATTCGGTCGCCGCCTATATCATGACTGGAAAGCCGGGGGACATGGCGCAGTGGATCTCAGGCGCGCGCTCGTACAATCGTGCGACGTCTATTTCTACACCATCGGTCAGCGGATGGGGATCGAGACGATGGCGTCCTTCGCCCATCAATTTGGGTTAGGAGAGGAGACGGGGATTGAGCTGCCGTCGGAACGGGTTGGGATCGTGCCTTCTGAAGCGTGGAAACGGAAGGCCAAGAATGAGCCGTGGCTGCCGGGCGAAACGATCTCGGCATCAATCGGACAGGGCTATGTGAATGTGACCCCGCTGCAGATGGCGAGTTTGATCGGTACTGTCGCAAACGATGGCGTCACGTTCCGTCCTCGATTGGTTCAGGCCGTGTTGGATCGAGCGACCGGAGAGCTACAGCGGAAGCTTCCTGTTCCCAAGCGCAAAGTGGAGCTACGGCCTGGAGTCTTAGCGCTGATTCGAGAGGCGCTGGCTGGAGTGGTGAAAGAGGGGACAGGCAAACGAGCGCAGTCGGCGCTCGTGACAATTGCTGGGAAGACCGGTACGGCTCAGGTAGCGGCCTTGCGCACTGGTCCAGAGAGCGATATTCCAAAGAAGTTCCGTGATCATGCCTGGTTTGTCGCATTCGCTCCGGTTGAGGCGCCCACGATCGCCGTTGCCGTGCTGGGCGAACACCTGGGCCACGGAGGTGCTGCTTCAGCGCCCCTCGCCAAAGAACTGATCGAGACATATATGAAATTGGATCTCCCCGCTTCTTCGGGTGTGACCGAGGGTGCGGTTGCGCGGGAAGGGGATGCCGGGGGGTCGGGAACGAGATGATCGACCGGGTACTCACGAGCCGTGGCGTCGATAACTTCGACTTCCGTTTTATCGGACTCATCTTTGCCATCCTGGGGCTAGGCGTTCTGTCGATCTATAGTGTGACACATGATCAAGGGGTTGCGTTCCCGTTTTATGCCAAACAACTCGTGTGGATCCTGCTCGGGACCATCGCGTTTCTCATCATGTGGCTCTCGGACTATCATCGAATCGCACGATTAGCGTATCCTGCTTATGCGATTATCTTGATCTTACTCATAGTCGTATTGTTTGAAGGCAAGAGCAGCCGAGGAGCGCAACGATGGATACCGATGGGTCCATTTGCCTTTCAGCCATCGGAATTCGCAAAGCTGATCCTCATTTTGACCTTGGCGCACTACTATTCGGAGAGGCCACGGGTGGGCTGGCTCCAGCGGGTGGTACTCCCAGGGCTGTTGGTGCTGCCGGGACTGCTCCTCATCCTGAAGCAGCCGGATCTCGGGAGTGGGTTGAGCTTTGTGGCGGTCTATGCCGCGATGTTGCTGATGGTGGGCATGAGATCAAAGGCGTTGGGTGTCATACTTCTGTTTTCGCTGATGTTATTTCCTTTCGCCTGGGAGTTTATGTGGGGGTCATTGCATGATTATCAGCGGCAGCGCATTATGACGTTTGTCGATCCGGTCTCCGATCCCGGAGGCAAGGGATACCATGCGCTTCAATCGCAAATTGCCATCGGGGCTGGCGAGTTAACAGGGAAGGGGCTTTACGGAGGGACGCAAAGCCAATTGAAGTTCTTGCCCGAGGGGCATACCGACTTTGTCTTTTCGGTGTTTGCAGAGGAGTGGGGATTTCTCGGGGTGCTGGCTCTGTTGATTTTGTTTGTCGCCTTGATCTGGCTGTCATTGGAAATTGTGGCACGTGCGAAGGATCAGCTCGGGGCGCTGCTTGCGGTCGGCATCCTTTGCATGGTGTGTTTTTGCGTTGTGATTAATATCGGCATGACGGTTGGCATGTTCCCCATCGTGGGAATTCCCCTTCCGCTCATGAGTTACGGCGGGAGTGCGACCGTGATGACTATGGCATCGCTCGGCCTGCTCTTGAA
>DATDFW010000315.1:0-4892 GCA_036522375.1 Nitrospiraceae bacterium | reverse complement strand
ATGTCGAGAGAGTGTTTGGATCGCAAACCAGCAATATGGCAAGGAGTTTACATCCATAGCTTACACACAGCTTCGCCCTCTCAGTCCCAAATGGACTTGTGCTTCTTAAAACGAATAACTCCTCAATTTTGAGGAGTGTGTGTTAGAAACAGCTCTTTAAAGAAAGAACTTCTGCATCGTATGATTGAATATCTCAACGTGCAATACAGGCTTTTTTTGGCATAGCACCAATCACCACTCTCATCAGGCCATGCAGTGTTGCACTTGGAGGGGAATTCAAGCGTTAAAAAATGAATTTCAATCCGACGAAGTGGGCTCCGCCATTGGTTTTTCCAAACGGCAATCTCCTCGTCCAGCGCACTTCTGCTAATGTTGGAGTTTCGGCAACGCTGATCGGTGTCGGTACATAAACCTTCATCACCTGTTCGACCTCTGGGACCTGATCCATTAAAACCAGCATCCCTCCACTACTGATGTTCAGAGAAAGGGCTTTCCCACTGTGGGTCGACGCAGGTAGGCCTTCGACCGGTGTCGTCATCTCATAAGATATCGGTCTCAACAATGCCGCCCGGTCACTGTGACTTTTTTGAGAATCGGTCATCGGCCACTCCCACTCTATCTGTGCCACCTCCAAGCCTCCTTCTGTAAGCGAAATGTTTCTGTCCTAAATCTCATGACTGTTCAAAGTGTTTTGTCGAGGGGTAGCACGCAACAAACCCTAAACAACCATCTTCCGCTCTATTTCCGATAACTATAGGCGGGAATAAAAGCGTGGACAATACCAATGACGTATCCCCCACCCTCTCAAAGGTGGGGTGTTGACTCCCCCATAAGGGTTAGGTAGTATTTCGCTCCTCGTCCGGCCATATGTCAGTCTATGTGATACATTAGCAGAAGGCATTGTATTGCCTAGCATTGTTCGTTCTTGTTCAGGATCGACTTTGAAACCTTCAGCCCATGATTGATTCATCACCTCCTCTAGACCCCTCGGACAGCCTCGCTGATCAGCGTGTGGGTTCGGGGATCGTTGTCCTTTCGGCCTCCATGCAGCTCCTCCACATGAATCGTCAGGCATCGGAGCTGTCTAAACAGATTAACGCGGCGGAACATAGTGGAGGGAGTCTGAAATCAGCCCATGGAGTCCTGCCGGCTGCTCTGACAGAACTCTGTGGAGAAATCATTAAGGCCCTTCACGTCCGTACCGAAGCAAAAGATTGGGAGCAATTCGAGATCAAGCGTGTAGCGGGGAATCCGGAAAAACCAATTCTGCTACGAGGGTTCGGCCTGCCGGATCGAGGTGGGGTCCAGTATGCGAGGCTCGTGATTACATTGGAAGAGTTAGCCCGACGACAACAACTCAACACCGACCAAGCCAAGGAAAAGTTTCAATTGACCAATCGCGAACAATCCGTTATTGAGCACCTGGCTAAGGGGTGGACCAACAAGGAGATCGCAAACGCCTTGCAGATCACCGAGCAGACCGTGAAAGAACACATCAAACATATTATGAGAAAAACCAATTCCACGACCAGGACAGGAATCCTCGTTCACATCTTCAATTCCTAAGCTTTTGCCACAATTACCGTATCAAAAATACCATAGTGCGTTATCTACAACACAAGAATAAAGCAAAAAACTTCATGTTTAGTTTATAAATTCAATGGCTTGTGAGATTCATCTTTGGTCTGTCGATTGCATTGTCCCTTCAGTGACAATAATGAATTATAAGAAAACAGAGTTAAGTAGAAGTCTGAGGTAGCATGAAAATCCTTCGTTTCATACTGATGAGCATCGTGATTTCAGTAGCAGGGTTACAGTCTGGTCAGCTAGTACAAGCAGCCGCCATCGACAACGGAAGCTTCATGAGCCTGTGGAATACCTACTCCCATTGCCAAGCTACCACCGATATAGACCAGCTAAAAGAGGATGCACTGACCCTGGCAACTGCAGCCAATCGCTCTCTCCATGAGGAGGCCTTTGTTCTCCCCCTCCCAGGGAAGCTTGAAAAGTTGGTGTCAACTCCCGCAGCCAGATTTGCGGTGGATGTAAAGGCGATGGCTGCAGCCTGTTCTTTGCGGGCTGGCTCCGCAGCCGTGGAGGCTGGAAAGCTTGCCATTGCCAAAGACCTTCTCCGGACGGTACTCAGTTACCAGCCCCAGTCCGAGTATGCCTACTATGCTCTCCAAGCGAAGGCCCTGCTTTCTTCACTCGGGACGAAGCCCATTGAGGTTACGCTCAACCTTCCTTAACTTGTTGGCCTCGCTGCTCTTCCTATCTCCTTGCCACAGAAGTTCAATGGCATCGCAGGGGTCTGTGTGAGCCATTACGATATCTAGGGCTATCTTCGGCCGGTTAGCGATGCGAACAGCCGGTCGTAATCGTTTGCTGAACGGGCCCAAGATACGTCAGTAGTCATTCCTGCTTCAACTAGTTGATCCCACATTGATCGGTCCTGATACATAGCCATAGCTCGACCCAATACAGCGAGAAGAGCGTCCGCCGTGTCCTCTTCAACATGAAACCCTGTCGCCTGTCCCAGTTGCCGAGCCCTTGTGGTTACTGGCACGACCGTATCTGCTAATCCACCGGTTTTTCTCACTACTGGGACCGTTCCATAACGGAGACTGTAAAGCTGGCTCAGGCCACATGGCTCATATCGAGACGGCATCACGAACACATCTGCTCCCCCTTCGATTCTATGCGCGAGTCCTTCGTCAAAACCGATGCGAAGTCCCATACGGTGTGGATAGCGTGCCTGAAGGGCCTTAAACTTGGCTTCAAGCTCCGGTTCGCCGGTTCCCAATATCACCAGCTGCAGATCCATCGCCATGAGCTGCGGAGCAATGGCCGCCACAAGATCTAAGCCCTTCTGCGACGTCAGCCGTGCAATGACGCCAAGAAGCGGAACCGATGATTCCGGCAACTGAAATTCCCGTTGAAGTGCCTGCTTGCACACTCGTTTGCCTGAACGATCAGACACTGTGAAGTTGGCCGCTAGGTAGGAGTCGGTTTCCGGATTCCATCGATCGGTATCGATGCCATTCAGGATGCCCAGGAGTTGATCCGCACGATTTCGTAACACGCCCTCAAGACCGAAACCGAATTCCGGCGTAAGGATTTCACGCGCATAGGTAGGGCTGACCGTCGTCACATAATCCGCAAACACAATGCCCCCCTTGAGCAAATTCACCATCCCATAATACTCAAGGCTTGCAGGAGTAAAGAGCGATGCGGGTAGGCCCAAGTTTCCAAATTGCACGCCAGGGAAATGACCTTGATACCCCACATTGTGTAACGTCAGTACAGTGCGTATCCCCTGGACGTCCGGTCGGTCCCGCGCGACAGTATTCAGATAGACAGCACAGAGTGCCGTTTGCCAATCATGTAGATGGAGGATGTGGGCATTCCAATGGCACACGGTTTTGAGATAGGCCACCACCTCAATTGTCGCTCGGCAGAAGAATGAAAACCGATTGAGATTATCGGAGTAGTCGACTCCGCGATCTTGATAGAGCCCGGGCCGGTCGAAAAAGGCATCATTCCGAATCGTCCACACACGTACTCGGCAATCACCTTGACCCACGGAAAGGATATCTTCTTCAATTTGTATATCGATAAGCCCCTGGGGCGTCGTTACTCGTATCCGACCTATGGGACGGAAGGATCGGCCAGACTCACGCAAGCAACGATAGTGCGGGAGAAGGAGAATAACATCGTGGCCAAGCTTCGCCAACTCAAGAGGCAACGCGCCGGCGACATCAGCAAGACCACCGGTCTTTGCATAGGGTACCGCCTCAGAGGAGACCATGAGCAGATTCAGACGACTCTTGGTCACAGAAAACCTAGGAGTACGTCCGGCATTAGGTGATCATGACGAGGCGAGGGATATGCGACCATCCGTGTGACCGTATGTGTGGGAAGACAAGAGGCGTAGCCGATGAATGACATTGAAAATCAGGCTTCGAGCGATGTAGGTGTCCACGAATGGTTTGCCCTCAGTAGGAGGATCAATATCAGACAGGCTACTAACAGTTGCATTACTTTTATGGAGCAGCCGGCTCTTCAAATCTGGTGCGAAACTTCTCTTCATGTTGCCAACTACGCCCCAAGACATGGAGTTGTGCTGCGGTCAACGCTTCGCGATAGACCAGCCGTCCATCAAGAAACACCACCAGCCATCCGTGATCAGGATAAGCCAGAAACAGCGCATCGCCGGCCTCCATATTGACTTCCCACCCACGCGGCGGTTCGCCGCTCGCCAACCTCGACCGTGGGACCAGCGAGTCATCTTTCATGCCGAAAAACTGCATGAACTCAACATGCTGATACGCCGGCGCCCCCCATGCCCCGACAAATGCGCGGGGGCTCAACTGATGGAGCACCAACTGGTTATCTCGCACATAGCGCTCTTGTTCGTCCAACGAAGGCATCCCGCTACAACCGAAAACCGACCAGATCGCAAACCCGGCGAACATACCGGCCCATCCCGAACGCTTCAGAAACTCAAAATTCTGGAACCGTTGTGCGTCCCACCACGTCGGTCTGAACATGCCAGGGAGTTTCCTCACAGTAGGCGTCGGCTTTTGGGTTCGACAGGCTTCACAGGCTGACAGATATCGCACTGACACAGCCGCCGGAGAAGGGCATAGGAATAAATCCCTGTATCGTGGCCATCACTCCATGTGAATTGCAGGGCATATCGTCCGACCGGCTGCACATCCTGCAGCATGATTAAGAGCGGCACATCATTCGGTTGCAACCGCCGTGCACCAGACCACTCGTCTACACAGGCCGCACAAGGACATTGCTGACGAAGATATCGGACAGGATAAACGGCCTTGTGCCCATCGTTCCATTCGATGCCTAGAACACCCTTTTCAATCCAGGCCATA
>DATDFW010000314.1:0-3526 GCA_036522375.1 Nitrospiraceae bacterium | reverse complement strand
CAGGCCTTTCCATCAGTTGAACCAACGTACTGGCATATTGGGGCGCCAGAATGCTGTCGGCATCGAGCGTAATCACATACGGTGTCTCCGGAATCAGTCGCCCGCCTGTCAGGACTGACGTCTCTTCCAGAGCCACGCCATTCTTGCGCGAAACGGGCCTCACGCACTTTCCCATAAGCCCCAGGTAGCTGTTCAGATTCATTGCTTTATTGGGCTCATGAGAGAGATTGCAGTACTGCTTTCGTTCAAAGACATCGAACTCTGCCAGAAAACGCGCCTCGAGTTGGGCGTATGCGGCATCGATCTCGTCCAGGACGAGCTGCTCAGAGAGAAGAGTGGACTCCCTCTGTCGAGCGAACCATTGAACTCCTTGTTTCCGACAGGAGTCTGCTGGCTGGTTGAATACCTGTTGGATGAACCAGATGTCTGTGTGAGACTCAGCTGGAGACCGTTTTGCTTGGGTCTCAAACCACTCCATGGCCCACCAGAAACACTCAGACAGTCTCACACATTCATCCGCTACTGTGACGATATCGGCCGAACGTCGGGCGAGAAACGCGCTGTGTGCCTGCGTGAGATGGTCGGCTGGCTCTTTGAGCAACGTCTGTAACTCGAATGGGAGGGATCGCCCGGCCCACAGTGCGTCTAGATCTTGGTGGGTTTTCGGTGCCGGAGGGTTGTCCAATAGCAGGACGACCCGTTTATTCGGATAGCCCTGCAAGGCAGCAGATAAGAGTGTTTGACGGATGATGGAGATCTCCTCGTTATATGAGGGGACTAGAACGGTGAGAGCCGGCGCCGAGTTGTGATTGAAGCGAGAACTTGACTCCAACCAAGACGCTCGGTGTGAATTGACCCGCTTCAACTGACCAATACGTGCCATTTGATAACACAGATTGCCATAGACCAAGAAGCCGGCCAGTACACCAAAGAACATCGCTTCGAGGAGACCAAGAAGCCGGCCTTCGGTAAGTGCATTCCACGCCACAGCGCCCGTGGACCAGATGAGCAAGGTGCTGGCCACAGCTGTCACGATCAGAGAGACCTGCGTGAGTTGGATTTCGGTATTTTGTTGAGTCGCTGCCATAGCAAGGGCAAGAGCCCAGAGGAGCTAAAGCAAGCTGGGTGCCGTGATCATTCTAGGATTAGGTGGAGAAAGGCCTTAATATTCCAGTGCTCCACATCCAAACATTGTAGTGCTGTATGCAGACATATGCAGAAACTTCCAGATTGCCTCATGCTGTGGCGAACGTGCCTGAAGCTCTGGCTTGAAAGAAAACCAGTTCATAGACAGATCGTGGCGAAGTAAAACCAACCACTGAAATAGGATCCCCACTCCGCTTCGTTCTCCAGAGCTCCTTCGCCAAAAGTAGGCTTCTATTGCGAAGGTCCCATGCCCTTCATTCTTCGGCCCTATGCTGAGCCTCCATACACTGCACCGTCAGGTAAGCGGCTGGACTGGCCTAAAGCTGCGACTGACTTATTATTCGAGGTTTGGTCATCATTAAGATGGGACCTGCATCAAGATGCCTACACATCTTCACCTACGAAAGAGGAATTGCAAGATAGCGGTGCATAATTGCAGCCTTCCCAGGAACAAGAATCAAACAGATAGACCATTGTTTTATCACGCCTTTGTCAACAGCGCTGAGGACAATCGTGTTCGGCATGAGAGCGGGACAGATCGTGTTGGATGACGTAAATAAGACAGTATGAAATTTGCTCCCCATACGAGGTTTAGCTTGTTCCAGAGATTGGGAGTCGGCTCCCTCATTGAATCGCTACCGACAATCAGATGGCTACGGTGGTCCACAATTTTTAAAATCAACCGGGGGTGAAGCATGACGTTGAAGAATCATTATAAGTCGCTCACATGGTTGATGGGATTCCTGCTGACCGTTTCTATCGCCGGGTGCGGCAGTGACGGAGGGGGCACACAAGCCGGAGTGGTGAGTGTCTCGCTGACCGATGCCCCGGCTTGCGGTTATGACGAGGTGAATGTCACGGTCAGCAAGGTGCGAGTGCATCAAAGCGACTCTGCAGACGACAAGGCTGCCGGTTGGACTGATATTACCCTCAACCCTGCGCGGAAAATCAACCTGCTCAATCTCAACGATCCTACTCAGCCCAATTTGGCGCTTGATAACCTTGGCGAGACCCCGTTGGCGGCCGGCCATTACACGCAATTGCGGTTGGTGTTGGAAGACAACAATGGCAATCAACCATCTGCCAATTACGTTATCCTATCTGACACAAAAGCTGTAGAGCCGCTTGAGACACCCAGTGCAATACGATCTGGAATAAAACTCATCCACCAGTTCACGGTAAATTCCGGTCAACGTGTCGATCTGTTGTTGGACTTCGATGCCTGCAAATCCATTGTGAAGCGGAATAATGGGACATACGCGCTCAAGCCGGTGATCAAGGTTATTCCATTTGTGCTGAACGGCATCGAAGGCTTTGTCGATCCGAGTCTGCTTAGTAGCAATGTCGTCGTGTCGGCACAGATCAATAATGGGGAAATCGTTCGTGCAACGATTCCGAACACGAGTACAAAGCCCAATGTTAGAGGGAAATTTTTCCTCGCTCGTCTCGCTGCGCCGGCAAACTATGACGTCGTGATCACGGCAGACGGCCGAGCGACAGCAGTCATCGCTGCAGTGCCGGTTGCGAACAGCACCAGCATCACCACGGTCAGCACCAGTGGCGCGCCAATCACGTTAAATGCTTCTACGACCCATAACATCGACGGTACGGTGACGTTGAGCCCAGCCACCGATGACGAACCTGTCTTCCTTGCGGCAAAGCAATCGTTCGTTAGCGGTCCAACTGTCTCCGTAAAATCACAAGTGGCGATGCTGTTAACTAATCCTCCAATTGGAGACTTCTCCTACACCCTGACATTGCCCATTGCCTCGCCATCGCTCGGCCCATATACCACACCGTTGCCAATCGTCTTCACCCAGCAACCCGCATCGGTTGCAGGCCACTATGCGGTCCAGGCCTCAGCGACGGGTTACGTCACACAGTCTTTCGACAAGGATATTTCTGCGGGAAATGGAACACAGGATTTCACCTTAACGCCGTAAGGCAGCGACGCACGGGGCAAGAAGAACTTCTATGTCATAAGAGATTGGGGCAACGACTTGCTGTCCGAGAGGGAGTGAGATAGTGGCCAATTACCGAAAGCGAGTGTGCTCGAATCTCACTTCGTTGTGTTCATCGAGAGATCTATCCAGTGACATGCGGTGCTGGAACGTCAGAGAGTTACAATCGGGGTAAGAAACCTGAAACGCTAATATTCGGTCGGTGTCGCCGTGGAAATGATGAATGAATTCGTATTGCATCCACCGTTTGTGAAGTTAAATCCTCCACCACTAAGAGATGTCGATAGTTAACTGATGGAGCTTCCACCGAAGCCTTCCCACGCACCTCTTCATACTCAATAAATACTCTTACTCACTTCATTCGAGAATACACTCTCAATGCCACTGGTATTATAGTCCGTCACGGCAAAATAGTAGGT
>DATDFW010000313.1:0-9426 GCA_036522375.1 Nitrospiraceae bacterium | reverse complement strand
CATGACCGCGGTTCCGCAGGTATTACTCAACGTGCACGTGACGAAGAAACCAAATCTCGACAGGGTTCCCGAACTGCAACGCGCAATCCATGAAGGTGAACAACGTCTTAACGGCAGCGGACGTGTGTTGGTGCGCTATTCCGGGACCGAACCTCTTATTCGCATTATGGTCGAAGGTGAGTGTGATGACGTGATTCGCGAGGTAGCCAACCATCTCGTCGGCGTCGTCAAGACGCATCTGGATTAAGATTGTCGCCCTCGATTGAGGGAGGCTCATGCTGCCGTCCCTCACCGTCACATTCATAGTCGGACTCTTTGTCGGATCACAGATTCCTTATTTCCCCCTGTCCGCGTCGTTCTTCCTCTTCCTCTCTGCACTAGTCGCTTTCATTCTCGAACGAATCAGCCGGTTTTCAGTCAGCCAGACGTCCTGGGTCTATGGAGCACTCTTGGTGGGAGTCGTCTATTGGAGTGTGGCCGTCAATGGAGTACCTCCAGACCCGATGGTGGAGCAGGCGCCAGGTGTGGTGATCAACGTGACCGGTCGTATCGTGGCACCCGTGCAACCTGCACCAGATCGATTGGTCATGGTCATCAAGTCGGACGATCCGGTTCCAGTGTCAGGAGTATCCAGACATATTCGGTTGACTTGGCGCACACCCGATCGAATGTTCTTTCAAGGCGATCGGGTCGGCTTTCGAGCGATGTTGCGCAGTCTGAACGGGTCATTGAACCCGGGAGGATTCGACTATACGGTTTACCTTGAGCGACAAGGGATCGATGCGATCGCCACGGTGAATGGATCCGACGCGGTGCACATTGTTGAGTCTGGGCATGCGCATGCCTGGTGGGGGATCTGGAATCAATTCGATCGGTGGAGGAGCAGTATCCGTCTTGCTGCGCTGCAGACCATTCCTCAACCTGCATTGGGACTCTATGTGGGTATTATCATTGGTGATCGAGGGTATTTGGATCCAGATCTGCGCGATCAATTTATGGCGACCGGGACGGTGCATCTCCTTTCTATTTCAGGGAGCCACTTGGGGCTCGTCGCACTGCTTATCTTTGCAGTCGTCAGATGGTTGATGATTCGGTTGCCTGCAGGGTTCCTTCTTGCGATGACTCGGAGAATCACACCGACTCGTATTGCCGCTGTCTGCACCCTCGTTCCTGTCGCAGGCTATGCCTTTCTGGCCGGAGCGGAACTGGCTACCATGCGGTCGTTGCTGATGGTCACTGTGGGCCTGAGTGCGATTTGGCTGGGCCAGGAGCGCCGTCTCTTCCATGCCCTCTCTGCTGCGGCAGTGATAATCTTGGTGCATGATCCTCAGGCGTTGTTTGATATCTCTTTTCAGCTGTCCTTTTTGTCCGTCTTCGCCATAGCCGGATGGTTCTCCTGGCCGACCGCAAACGAACTAACGAATGAGCTGTCGTTACTGAAATCCTGCGCCGGATGGGTGCGAGACGCTATGGTGATGAGCGGGGTCGTCACCGTGGTGACCTTCCCTCTTGTTGCGTACTACTTCAATCAAATGCCCTGGTTCGGTCTTTTTGCCAACGTTGTGGCTGTTCCCGTAATGGGGATTCTGCTGGTTCCGATCGGACTTGGTGCCGGAATTTGGCACATCGTGGTCGGGGGACCCCTGTTACCCTTGGCTTCGCTGAATCAGTGGTGCCTCGAATACTTTGTGGCTGCGGTCCGTTTGCTATCGATGCTACCGGGAGTCGAATGGCATGTGTCGGCTCCTTCGGCTCTCGCCATGGCGTTATTTTATAGTTGTCTTGCACTGCTGTGGCGGCGAGTGGGTGGTTCGGGATCCCGGTTGGCAGCAGGCGCAGGAGTCCTCTTACTATTACTGTGGTGGGCCTGGTCCCCACGGATGTTTCTTGATCGTGATCATGTCCGAGTCACGTTCCTTGACGTCGGACAAGGTGACAGCGCGGTCGTTGAGTTGCCTGATGGACAGGTGATCTTGATTGACGGAGGAGCGACATATGAGCGATTCGACATGGGGCGTGGAGTGGTAGCTCCGTTCCTCTGGAACCGTGGAATCCGTATCCTCGATCAGGTGATAGGGACACATCCTCAGCTTGATCACGTCGGAGGCCTTGCATGGGTGGTCCGCCACTTTATCGTAAAAAATTACTGGGGATCTGGAGAGAGAAGCGAACAATTATTTTATCGACGATTGCAGCAATCATTGACGACTCAAGGATTACAAGAAAAGGTGGCCAGAGAAGGACAGGAAATTGTCTCATCAGGTCCCTGTCGGATGGTGGTTCTCAACCCATCAGGTGACGGACATGTTGATGTGCCTCTCCACGTTAGCCATGTGGATGGGCATGAATTGAATAATCACTCGGTGGTGACGAGGCTGACATGCGGTCCTCATGTGGTGCTTTTCGCTGCGGATGTCGAGCGAGATGCCTTGTCGCGGATGACCCGTTCAACATCTCAGGGCACAATCGAGGTCCTCAAGGTGCCTCATCACGGAGCGGTGAGCTCCTTGAATCGTGATTGGTTGGCATCAGTGCATCCCCGATATGCCGTATTTTCGTCTGGTCGCCATAATCCGTACAGGCACCCAGCCACGATTGTTCTTGATGCATATAGGTCTGAAGGCAGTACGGTGTTACGAACCGACCGTGAGGGCGGAGTGTGGTTTACCGGAAGAGTCTCCGATGCATCGTTCCAAGTGCACCGAACAAGAGATTTGGTGTGGCAGCCGATGACCGGAGCCTCATGCCTATGGTCCTGTGAGCAGGCAAATTGGGATCGGATTTGGAAACAATGGCGCGATCGTTATTGAAGACTTTGTTTGCCATCCGTCGTGATCTTATGCACAGGGCCGCCCACCGCAGCTTTGCAGGAATGAGGAGAGTGCACATTTCACGTCCTTGACAAGGCGAATTTCGTCTCTACTTCCATCCCCAGTGAAAGTTCCATAGCATAAGACCTCAACTTTGTTCATCTTTCATCACTTGCTAGCAAGGCATAGCATGTGCATCCATTCGCGGACGTTGATTAATACGTCAAAATTTTAAGGGAGCTAGGGTATGCCAAATCTCGTACGAATCGTGATCCAGTTACCGCTCGAACTCAAAACCCAGCTCGATAATTTGAAGCAACAAGGATACACGACGAGTGGCTTCATCAGGGCTATGTTGGAACGAGAGTTTGCCAAAATGGAAGAGAAACCTGTCACCTCCTTATCAGTTGGCAAACGAGTGAATAGCCGGTAACCGCTTGTAATGCACCGGATGAATTGAGAGGGATGCTGGGGGGGCCGTGACGAGGTTAAGCGATCTTATTCGAGAACAGTCGAGACGGGACGTCATAAGTTCTGATGCAAGGGGCCCTGCCCATTCCATGGAGCAGACCGGGAGTCCCATGTCATCTCCTACCCCGTTACGATCTATTGCTGAGACCGACTTGTATCAACTTGCCTATCATGAGCTTCAGGGAATCAAACGCGCTGTTCAGACAAAACAGCCGTGGACCCTCGATGAATTAATCCGGATCTCATCAGGTGTCGTAGCCTCGCTTGAAACCAATGACAAGCTTGTTGAGAAGGTGCTCCGGCAGAATGAGGGGGACTATCTTGTCAACAATGCTCTGAATGTTGCCATCGTGAGTGTGAAGATTGCGGATGGGCTCAACTACGAGTCGACAAAGCTTGAGCAGGTGGCGTTAGCAGGATTTCTGCATGATCTTGGTATGTTCCTCCTGCCTGACGAGTTGGTGTACAAGGCTGGAACGTTGACAGAAGAAGAACTCCAGAAGGTCAGAGAGCATCCCCAACATGGGGCCCGCCTGATCAAAGAAATAGGAGAAGCCTATTCATTCCTGGGACAGGTGATCCTCCAGGAACATGAACGATTGGACGGAAGCGGTTACCCACATGGGATGATTGGCAATCAAGTCAATGAGATGGCTTTTATCGTTGGGCTGGCAGATGTCTTCGACGCCATGATGAGTCCACGTCCCTATCGAAGTGGCGTGTCGCCTCATCGGGCAATCTATGCGCTGCTCGCAAATGCCAAGACGGTATTTCCCTATCATCTCTTAAAGGCATTGGTTGACCAACTTTCGATCTATCCCTTAGGCACAACCGTGCGCCTGAATACAGGAGAAACCGGGCTTGTATCTCAGCTCAACCGGCAGTACCCGCTGCGTCCAATCTTGCAAGTTTCGCGACAAGGTGCATCAGCTCATGGAGCGGTATCGAAGACGGTGGATTTGCGAGCCGAGACCTGCCTACACATTGTGGAAGTGGTGCCTATCAGTTGATCCACTTTAGGAGGATTAGGAGATAAGGCCGTGCGACAGCTCATACCTCGACATCTCATGGGTCTTCTAGGGTGGAGTGCGATTCTCGCTATGGCATTCCTCGGATGCCACAATCCTGCTAGTTCATCTTTGCCACCGTCGGCAATCAGTCCTCCCGGAACGCCGATCCCTCCGTTGCCGAAAGGCGATGTCTATGCCGATGAAACCGTCCCGACCTCGGAAACGCCTATAGAAACGGGCGACACGCTTGAAGTGGTGATCCGTCGCGGTGCTGGCGAGGAGAAGTTCACCAATGTGGTGAGGGAGAATGGAAAGGTCTCTGTCGGATTTATGGAAGTGGATGTCGGGGGTGTCACTGCGGCTGTGGCGGAAGCCCGTGTCCTGGAAGCCGCTGTCCCCTATATGCGTCAGCCAAGTGTGCAGGTCCTGCTGAAGAAGAAGGTGTTGAAGGTCAAGCGCGTGTTCGTGTTTGGAGATGTGAAGAAACCTGGGATGGTTCCCATGCAGAGACACATGACGGTACTCCAAGCGATTGCCGCCGCCGACATGTATCAGGAAACGGCGTTAATGGAAGAAGTCCGGGTCATTCGAGGCGGCGACCTCGCGAAGCCGAACATTCTGATGGCCGATCTCGCGCGCGCATTTACCTACGGCGATATGACAAGGAACATTTCGCTGGAGGAAAACGATATCGTATTTGTACCGCGCGAACATCTGGGCGATGCCGCTGAAACTGGAAAACTGATCATGCCGATTGTTACCTCTGCAATCGCACCCTTCTACCCGGTATTTCTTATTAATGCGATCACTCGCTGACGGGGCGATGATCGTCACAATCGTGACGAGAGAAGGATCCTGAGACGTCTATGGCTCAATACGAACTCAACGTCATCGATTATTGGCTGATCATTAAGAAGCGGAAGTATCTCATTCTGCTATCGGCGGGACTCGTGGTGCTCTTTACCTTCCTCTTTTCGGAAATGTTTAAGCCGAGCCCGCTGTATGAAGCGTCTGCCCTGGTGAAGTTCGATCGAGCGAGCACCGTGGCGCAGCAGTTGATCGAGACCATGTCCTTCTCCAATGCCAACGACCTCAATTCACAAACTGAGTTTATCCGTGGATTTCCCGTGATGGAGCGCGTGGCGGTGGAATTAGGACGTGTACCGGCAGAAGTAACGCCGGACGAAAAGCGATCGGCCACCTACCTGAACACTGTATATGACCTCGGCCAAGAAATCAGAACGAAGCGGGAAGGGGATACAAACATCATTCGTATTACGGCTGCCTCGGATCAAGCGGAGATGGCAGAGAAGACCGCGAATTCAGTAGCCAATGCCTATCGTCTGGAAAATATTATGACCCGGAATCGTCTTGTCATGGAGTCACGACGGTTTGTCGAGGAGCAGTTGGCCGGGCTAGAAAAGCAGTTGAATGAAGCGGAAAACGCACTACGAGCTTTTAGGGAACGAGAAGGGCAGGTATTTTTGACCGATGAGGCGCGCGCTGCACTGGAGACCTTCACCAAACTGGAAGAACAGTACAATGAAGTCGCGCGCAAGCGGGCGGAAGGGGAGCGGCAGATCTCTGTGCTCAATCGAACTGAAGCGGTGCTGGGGAACCAAACCGGACGGATCTTCACGGAGGAACAGAATGCGTTGCTCACCATTCTCAACCAAAGGCTCCTTGATCTTCTTCAGGAACGAAACACACTCCTAATCAACTACACAGCGGATCATCCGCAAGTTCTGGAACAGCAAAAAAAGATCGATAATGTCAGGGACGAGATGGTTCTTGAACTCCGCGCCAAACTCAAAACCATGCAGGATAGGGAATCGACACTGCTTGATCAGCGTAATCGGTATCGGAACCGGTATTTACAATTCCCGAGGGCGGCGATTGAGATGAGCCGCCTTGAGCGTGAGGTGAAAGTCAACGGCGATCTATTGGCAACACTTAAGGCCAAGCATCAAGAACTCCAAATCAAGAGCGCTGAACGGATTGAAGAGGTAACGATTATTGCGCCAGCCATTAGGCCCGGTGCACCGATCAATTCGCCCAATACGGGGCTCAACCTCATGGTTGGCTCATTTATGGGCCTCTTTCTAGGCATCGTCGTGGCCTTTGCGCGCGAATCGTTCGATACCTCGATCGGTACCATCGAAGGGGTCGAGGAATTCCTCAAAGTGCCGGTTCTCGGCGTCGTTCCACAGTTCGACAGTAAGGAAATGGAGGAAGCCGCACGTGCAGCGCTGCCAGCCCATGCCTCTGTGTCGGCCGTGGAAAATTTCTCGAAGCTCATTTGCCTGATCGATCCAAAGTCTCCTCTGTCGGAGAGTCTGCGGTCCCTACGGACGAATATTCAATTCGCGAGTATGGATCGGAAGGTCACATCCATCCTCTTTACCAGCGCAGGTCTTGGCGAAGGCAAGAGCACCTGTGTGACGAATCTGGCGATCACTCTTGCCCAGGAGGGTCAACGAGTCCTACTTGTTGATGCAGATCTTCGGAGGCCAATTGTACATCAACGGCTGGGTCTCGAGCGGATTCCGGGTCTCTCAGATGCTCTGGTGGGCAGTACTCCCTGGCGCAGCCACGTGCGGTCTGCCACGGATCTGATGCTCGGGCCGATGGGGGTGGACCGTGTGATGAGCACCCCGGGGTTGGACAACTTGCATATTCTGACCAGCGGGTCGGAGGTGGGCAATCCGAACGAGTTCCTCAATATGAACAAGATTAAGACCTTCGTAAATGAAATGAATGAGGAATACGATCTCGTGCTCTTCGATTCTCCTCCCATTCTCCCGGTCACGGATGCAGTGGCATTCAGTTCACGCGTCGACGGGACGATCTTGGTGTATCAAGTCGGGCGGATCGGTCGGAATGCCCTCAAGCGGGCCAAGTTCCTCCTAGACCATGCGCAGGCCAATGTCATGGGCATCGTTTTGACGAACGTGAAGTCCGAGGTCGCGTCGGATTACGGTGTCTACCGCTACGAATATCGCTAACGCGCCAGGCAGGAGCGACATCCCATGCATGCGTCGACGGTGAAACCGCAAGATGCCGTTATCGTCTCGGTCCTGGCCGCCGTGCTGGCGCTTGGTCTCACGATGACGACCCCGATGGTCGGCGTGCAGGTCGTCTTTGGGTTTCTCATTGTATTGGTGGCGTTCACATCGGTTCCCGCCTCGCTCTTCCTGCTGATCGGTTCCATGTTGCTCTCTCCTGAAATTGCAATCGGACGAGTGGATGGGAAAGGCGTGGGCGTGCGAGACCTTTCGTTGCGCGTGGACGATCTTTTGCTCGTGATTATCGGATTCAGTTGGCTGGTCAAAACGATCATCTACCGCGATCTCACCCTCATTCGCGAGACCCCGATCAATCGTCCCATTATTTATTACATGCTGGTGTGTGTGCTCGCGACGCTGATCGGCGTCCTCGCCGGTCGTGTCCGTCCGCTCACGGGATTCTTTTTTATTTTGAAATATTTCGAATACTTCTTTGTGTTTTTTATGGTCGTCAATCATGTGTCGACCAAACGGCAGGTCGTCAGTCTGGTGACGGCGTTGCTGGCGATCTGTTTCGTGATCAGCATATACGCCATCATTCAGATTCCAAGCGGACAACGCGCAAGCGCACCGTTTGAGGGGGAGAGTGGCGAACCCAATACTCTGGGTGGATACCTGGTTTTTATCATGGCCATCGTCATAGGCCTCTTCCTACACTTGAAGTCCGGACCGTTGCGGGTGGTGTTTGTGCTTCTCATGGGTTTTATCAGTCTAGCTCTCATGGCCACACTCTCCCGTTCGTCCTACCTGGCTGCGGGTGTCTTGATGCTTGCTGTTGCTGCGACGCAATGGCGTCGGCCTGGTGTTCTGGCGATCATACTCTTAATTGCAGCGGTGCTTCCCTTTGCTGCGCCTGACAATGTCAAGAATCGGGTCAAGGAAACGTTCTTCGGGCGTCAATACGGCGGTGAAATCACAGTAGGACGCGTCGGGTTGGATCTTTCCACGACAGAGCGGCTACGTTCTTGGCAATATGTGCTGAACGATTGGCTCCATAGTCCTATACTCGGCCGCGGTGTTACAGGCTACGCCTGGGCTGACGCCCAATACGTCAAGATCCTTGGTGAAACGGGTCTTGCTGGCCTCGTTGCCTTTGTCTTCTTGATTTTCCGCTTGTGGCGGCGTGCACGGGAGACCTTTCTGGCTGAACAGGATCCCTTCTGTAAGGGATTGGCCCACGGACTGCTGCTCGGCATGGTCGCTATGCTAGCCCATGGCATCGGGGCCAACACATTCATAATCATCCGCATCATGGAGCCTTTCTGGCTATGCGCCGGGCTCGTCATGGTCTTGCCGCGCCTGACATCGGAACAGAGGCACCCCGCCCCTCAGCGAGTACTCGTATGAGGTGGTTTCTCTTCTGTTATTGGTATGAACCGGATGCGCCATCCGATCCCGTAGGCCTCGTCCGTCTCTGGACCTTGGCGCGCCAGCTTACCGAACGGGGCGACAGTGTCACGGTCCTTCCCCCACGGTATCGATCCGCGCTGCTTCAACGAGGCTTTACGACCGCGCCGATTCCGCTCCTTCCTTGGCCGTTGCTGCGTCCGGTTTCCTATGCAGTGCTCTCTTGTATCGTCGGGCTTATACGGGCTTGGCGGTCGAAACCGGACGTCGTCTATTACCGGTGGATGGATAGTCCACACCCGTTGCTGGTTGCAAGACTGGTCGGAGCACAGTGCGTCTGTGAAGTGAACGGGGAGCCGGTGCCAGATTGGTCAGAGACCGATCGCAGGCTCAAAAGAAGACTCAAGCACTGGTTGGCGTCGTTCTCCCTTAGCCGCTGCGATCGTGTGGTCGTTCTGACAGAGGGATTACGGGATCTCGTCGTTCGCCGCTATCGTGTTGCGGCTGAGCGAGTTGCCGTGCTGCCGAGTGGAACGGATACCAGCTTGTTTGTCCCTCAGAATGTCGTGGCCTGCCGTCGTCGAATCGGAGTGGGGCTGGAGCGAGAGTACATCGGTTTTGTCGGAAGTTTCTATCGCTATCAAGGGTTGCAATGTCTATTGGATGCCATGGTCATTGTGAGACGCACGATGCCATCTGTGCACCTTCTCTTGGTTGGTGATG
>DATDFW010000312.1:0-4070 GCA_036522375.1 Nitrospiraceae bacterium | reverse complement strand
GATGCCAAGAATCTCTCCACCATCGACATCAAATGTCAGCCTGTCGAGAACCCAGTTGGGGGCCTCTCGATGAAGCGGATGATAATGAAACCGCAGGGAGCGCACTTGGAAGGCCTTGTGTAACACAACGACGCCGCGTGTCTGGGCCTGGTCAATCATCGAATGTCCGTACTCCGGAGACAGACTCATGCAAACCGATCCTTACGCCACGCCAGGAGATAAATAAAGAACGGTCCACCCGCCAGTGCCGTGACAATCCCCACAGGAATTTCTGACGGTGTGAGTAACGTACGTGCCACGGTATCGGCGATGACCAAAAACGTGCCTCCGATGCACGCCGATGCCGGCAAGAGCAGCCGGTGATCCGCCCCAAGGAGAAACCGAACGGCATGCGGGATGACCATCCCGATGAAGCCGATCATGCCACTCACCGACACCACAGCACCTGTGATCAGGGCCGAAAGCACATAGATCACTCGCTTGACATGCTCAGTATCAATTCCCAGCGAACGCGCAGATTCTTCGCCCAAGGTCAAGATATTCAATCGACGCGCCTGTTTGAGCAATAGGAAAAGACCGCCCAGCAGATAGCACGTCAATATGGCTAGTGACGGATACGACGGAGCCGTCAATGTTCCCATCAGCCAGGTCATCGTCCCCACTGAACGATTCGGTTCCATAATGGAGGTCACAAACATGATCATCGCCGAAAAGATTGCATTGAGAATCACCCCTGCTAACAGAAGTGCGTGAATGGGCAACCGTCCATACGACAGCGCCATGCGATACACCACTACGAGCGACAACAATCCTCCGGCAAACCCACAGAGCGGTAACACGGAAAAGGTCAGAACCGTGGCACCTATGCCCAGAAGAATCGCGAGGGTAACGCCCAACGCGGCACCACTCGACACCCCCAGCACATAGGGATCGGCCAGGGGATTTCGTAGCAACGCCTGCAGCACGACACCGACAGACGCCAAACAGGCGCCGACGAGAAACCCCAGCAACACACGTGGAAGTCTCACCTGGATGAGAATCACGCCGATTGTCCCGATGCGGTCGCTGTCCATCGTCCATTCATGCACCAGTTGCCCCAAGATACCGATGATCTGACCGAGCCCAATCCATTGCGTCCCGAACTGCAAACAGAATAAGAACAGCGCGACGGAGATCGCCAGAAGCAACGCCATCACAGCGCTCCATCGTCTGGCGGTAAGCACAGATCCACCGGTCATCCGGACACTGCCTAGAATCGGAGATGTGCCGGAATCCGTCGCCCGATTCGCTTGTTCGGTTTGGACGGACGTAGGCCCCGGATCGGTGGTGAGATTTGTACGACTCACGGTGCAATACTCGCACTGAACACTTCGGGGTGAATAATCCGCGCTAACGCCTCTAACCCCTCGACGATCCTAGGCCCCGGACGATTGAGTACATCGGCAGAAATTTGGTGCAGGCGCCTCTGTTTGACTGCCGACAACGAGGTCCATCGAAGCCATTCCTGTTGTTCAGCCGTTGGAATCCCTTCGGCATTTCCAATGGGGAAGATAATAATCTCGGGGTCTGCCTTGAGGACGGCTTCCATATTGAGGTGCGGGTAAGGCACGGTCGTCTGCGAGGCGATATTCGAACCACCAGCTACACTGATCACCTGATGAATGTAACTTCCAGGTCCGACAGTAATCAGCGGTTGGCTATTTAAGACATAGAGCACACGAACCAGCGCGACCGCATCCAATTTGCTCCGGATCGCTGCGATGCGTTGCCGCATCACCATGGCAACCCCATCGGCCGAGGAAGATCGATTGAGGATACGACCGACGGTTTGGATCCGGCTGGGAATTTCCTCGAACGACTCCGGGTCGACAACGAAGGTGGGAATTTTCAACTGCTCCAGCTTGGCCAGGAGCTCAGCTCGGAGGAAGGCGCGCGGAGCCAGTACCAAGTCCGGCTGCAGGCTGATGATGACTTCAACATTCGGATTGGCATATCCGACTTTGGGCTTTTGCTTAGCTGCTGCCGGATAATCGCAAAACTCGCTGACGCCAACAATCTCGTCAGTTAACCCAATGGCATACAGTATTTCGGTAATGCTTGGCGCCAGAGAGACCACTCGCGTGGGTGCCTTGGCCAGAAAGATTTTGCGACCAAGATCGTCGACGAAGGTGCGCGGAGTCACATTCGCCATGAAGGGCATGCCGGTGAGAATGCCCTGCTGTCGACGTGCCATCTCCCCCTCATCAGTTCTTGCAAACGAACGATCACTCCACACCCCGGGAGCACAGGCCACGAAGAGCATAGCAGCCATGGCCCAACGGAGAGGGTGACGACTTCGCGTGCTCAAAAAAAATCCCCAAGGCCTCGGCGGACCCTGAGGATTGCTCCCGCAATTCATCCTCGCCAATTCCCCAGCCCACGAGGGAACGTCGGTCAAGTCTCCCGGCAGGTATTCTGGCTCATGGTTCGTCCTACTCCCCGCGCCTTCCCATCCTTAGAGAACGTGAATGTGAAACGTTAGTCGATACTCGTGAAGAATTTCTTCCCACGCATCACGTTAACGGACACCTGTTTAACGTCTCAAGGACAGTGGCTCTCGCAGGTTTCGTCCCCACATACAGCGGCGGGACCGCGAGGGACTTACACCCTCTTCCCATACCCAGGAGTCACAATGTGGGGAGCACTCTAGGAGACCGTGAAGAGCGTTGTCAAGTTCAATAATGTCCATCGGACCTCACACTGCTCAAGTTCTGATCACGACTTGCCCATTATCGTCGGCAAACAAAGCGATTGATCAAGGATTTTGAGCTCAGATTCCGGCATAGGCTTTGCTCAGCTTATCTGGATGCTTGACGCAAGCAGGGCGCGGGCACACGTGAACAGTCACCCCAACATGCGACAATTACATACGTATTCATGAAGCACCTGATCATTGGTATTGTCGTCCTTTTGGTCTTCTTCCAGATATCGAGCTTGATCTGGTCCTCAAAGGGGCAACCTCCGAGCTCCACTTTCACTCGACTCCTGGAGCCCCCTCAGCATCGTTCCATAGACCCAGATAAGAATGGTTATTTCTATCTTCTCGGCTTTGCTGCCGATGCTTCCCTTGACCCGGCCAAGGTGGGCCATGAGATCTGGCTGGAAACCACCATTGCGCCACACGTGAGTGAATTCAATTACGACAAGCCAGGCCGCGCGGAACTTCAGATCCAGACTCCACTAGAACAGGTCCTCCCTATCTGGAATTCTGAAAATCCAGTGAGTGAGTTCCGCAATATGCACGCGCGGATTCCGACATTGTCCGACTGGAACCATACACTGTTCACGCGGTACGAACATTGGCTCACAATGCCTTTCGAAGACATGGGATTCGGACACCGAGGCACCCCCCGTTTTACGGAGTTGCTCGTGGCTCACCGCCTGTATGTCGCTGACGGATTTTCTCGTCAGACAGCGCTGGGTATGGAGCGACTGAGAAAGGATCTGTACACATGGCGAACCGTACTTCGAGATGCCACGACCATCGCCACGAAAGTCATGGCACACATTGTCATTACCGATGACCTCCACTTGCTGTCGACTCTGTTGTCCCAGCCCGTCGTCAACAAAACCGTGTTGGCCATGACACCCAACATTGCTCCTCTACTTACTGCAACAGAATCATCGCTCCGTTGGCCGCTTCAACATCAATTCACCCTCGGTGTCCGTGCTGATCGAATAGGAGCAACGATCACGCGGAGGCAGACTGAATCCCCCAATCCGCAGGAAGAGTGGTTGGCAAGCACCGCACGCCTCCCCAGACAGGCCTTCCGCCAGATTGCACATCCCCACGGCCCCTCGTTCCTTGGAATCTCCTTGCAGACGCGCGAGACCTGGGAAATGTATGCCACCTACTACGACGCGATGGTCCAAGCGACAGAAACCGGGCAGAGCATTTTGCCAAAAATTCACGAACTGGCAGGTACCGGACACCAAGGCATGATGGAAAGCTTTGTCAGCCCAGCCTCCTTCGAACCGGATTGGGAACCTTTTCAGCATCTGCTGAGGGAACTCGATGCCAGACTGCGACT
>DATDFW010000311.1:0-11487 GCA_036522375.1 Nitrospiraceae bacterium | reverse complement strand
CGAGCGGCTTCGTTCCGCCTTGCTTATGGTGTGTGACGAGTTTCTGACTCGAGAGCCCTTACGCTAAGAGGGGAGGAGTGGGGCGGTGCCAAAGCCAGATCCCTTGTGGTTCAAGGACGCGATCTTTTACGAACTTCACGTCAAAGCATTTTGTGACGCGAATGATGACGGCATCGGGGATTTCCCCGGCTTGATCCAGAAACTTGATTACTTGGAATGGCTGGGAGTCACTTGCCTCTGGTTGCTGCCCTTCTTCCCTTCCCCGTTGCGAGACGATGGTTACGATGTTGCGGACTATCGCGGGATCTTTCCGGATTACGGATCACTGGAAGATTTCCGAACATTCCTCGATGAAGCCCATCGGAGGAACATGCGTGTCATTGCGGACCTCGTACTAAACCATACCTCGGATCAGCACCCGTGGTTCCTCGAGGCGAGGAGCTCTCCGCTGTCGCCGAAGCGCGACTACTATGTTTGGAGCGACAGCGATAAGAAGTATGGAAAAGCACGGATTATCTTTATCGACACGGAAAAGTCCAACTGGACCTGGGACCCCGTCGCAAATGCCTATTACTGGCATCGCTTCTTCAGCCATCAGCCGGACTTGAACTACGACAATCCAGAGTTGCGAAATGAGATGCTGAACGTGATGTCCTTTTGGCTCGATCAGGGTCTTGATGGATTCCGCTGCGATGCCGTCCCCTACTTGTTCGAGCGGGAGGACACAATGTGCGAGAACCTGCCTGAAACCCACATTTACCTCAAAGAAATCCGCAAGCGGATCGACGAGACCTATCAGGGACGCATATTACTGGCAGAGGCCAATCAATGGCCCGCGGATGTGCGGCCATACTTCGGAAACGGCGACGAGTTCCATATGGCGTTTAATTTCCCTCTCATGCCGAGGCTTTTTATGGGGGTCGGTAGTGAGGATTGGCATCCCATTGAGGACATGTTCACCCACACGCCTCCGATCCCGGAGAATAGCCAGTGGTGCTTGTTTCTGCGTAACCACGACGAGCTGACATTGGAAATGTGTGCCGGGGAGGAACGGGACTATATGTACTATGCTTACGCGCGCGATCCGCAGATGCGGCGCAATATCGGCATCGCCCGCCGGCTAGCTCCCTTGCTGGACAATGACCGCCGAAAGATCGAACTGCTCAACAGCCTCGTGTTTACTCTCCCTGGAAGTCCGATCGTATATTATGGCGATGAGATCGGGATGGGGGACAACGTGCACCTCGGAGATCGCAATGGAGTTCGAACGCCGATGCAGTGGAGTGCTGATCGGAACGGGGGGTTCTCAAAGGCCGATCCGTCGAAGCTGTATTTGCCGGCGACGTCTGATTCTGTTTACGGGTATCAGGCGATCAACGTGGAAGCCCAACGACAATCGCCGCATTCGCTTCTGCACTGGATGAAGCAGATGATCTCCGTGCGCAAGAAACATGTTGCGTTTGGGCGTGGAACGATCGCCTTTCTTCATCCACGGAACGACAAAGTCCTCGCCTATCTGCGAGAATATCGGGGCGACACGTTGCTGCTGGTGCATAACCTGGCAAAGTCGGCCCAACCTGTTGAGTTGGACCTGGCAAAATTCCAGGGAGCCGTCCCCATCGAACTATTCGGCGGTTCGCGATTTCCAACTGTCGGTAAACACCCCTACCTGCTCAGTCTGGCTCCATACGGGTTTTACTGGTTCAAACTGCAGCGGCAATTGAGCCATGATAGTTCCTACGGGATTGAAGGCAGCATCATATAGCGCATCTCGTGGCGTAGGCATTAATAGCAATGGCTCAAGAATTAGACGAATATCGAGATTTCGCACCGAAAGGAACGGTCGAATTTCTGTATCAGCTGAGTGACCTGGTCGCGGGGCGGAGTTTCCTACATGTCAACGCAGTTCGATACGGCGGCGGCATGGTCGAAATCCTTCGACGTGTTGTGCCGATGATGAAGGCGTTGGGCGTGGACGCTCGCTGGGAAGTGTTGGTGGGCGATCAGGAATTCTTCCGGACTACCAAGCAATTGGCCGGCGCGTTGCAGGGCCAGGAGGAAATTCTAAACGAACAGCTGGAACAGATCTTTCTCAAGATCACCCAGCGCAATGCTCAAACCCTCAACCTGGACGCGGATTTGGTCATGATTCACGATCCCCCGCCAGTGGCCTTGATTGAGCAGCGCAAGGGCGGCACATGGATCTGGCGGTGCTACCTCGACCTGGCCAGACCGCAACAGCGCAGCTGGAGTTTTCTTCATCGTTTTGTCGTCCGGTACGATGCTGCCATCTTTTCGCTTCCCGGCTTCGCGCACAGGCTTCCGATCACCAAGTTCTTAATCTACCCGGCGATTGATCCATTGAGTGAGAAAAACCGGGAGCTGTCCCGTGCGGAAATCAACCAGGTTCTCACCCGTCTTGGTATTCCGAGGGATAAGCCCATTCTGTTGCAGTTGGCGCGCTACGAGCGGTTCAATGATCCGCTGGGGGCCATCAAAGTTTATCGATTGACCAAAAAACACCACGATTGTCGCCTGATCCTGGCCGGAGCCGGCGTGATACATGATCCGGAAGGGGAAGTGATGCTAGCAGAGATCCAGGAAGTGGTCAAAGGTGACCCAGATATCCACGTACTGCAATTGCCTCCCGAAGCAGACTTAGAAATCAACGCGCTCCAACGGGCTGCGACGATTGTCCTTCAGAAATCGATCAAGGAAGGGTTCGGCGTCGCAGTCTCCGAAGCCATGTGGAAGGGAAAGCCCGTGATTGGAAGCAAGACCGGCGGCATTGCGGCCCAGATCGTGGATGGGGTGACAGGGTACGCGGTTCATTCCATTGAGGGAGCGGCGTTCAGAGCCAGATATCTTCTGAACAACCCCGGTGTTATCCAACGCATGGGCGGCGCAGCGCGGGAGCATGTCAGGAGAAACTTTCTCATCACACGCCACTTGATCGATTACCTGACGCTGTTGAAGCTGTTCGCGAACCGGTGACAGCGGAGCTCGGACGTGCGTATGGAACCTGGATGGCTTGAGACCGTCGCATAAGAGGAAGGAATCCGTGACGCAGGTGACGGTGTGGGAGCAGGTACGGGAGCAATGTCCTGACGTCAACAAAGTCGATCTCCTCGTCGGCTTGCCGACGTTCGATCACGCATCGACGGTGGGGCCTGTGGTAAAGGCAATTGTCGCGGGCCTCGAGGCCTCGTTTCCCCATGCGTCGACCTTGTTGGTCAATACCGATGCCGGATCACAGGATGGAACACAGGAAATTATCAAGGAGGCGGTCGGAACACCGCGCCCTGTCGCCCTGGTCCAACATGTCACGAGCGGCATGTTCTCGAACCCCTTTGCCCCCCTTCGGTCAGAGTCGGGGGTACCGGCACGGGAGTTGGCGTTCCGTGCGCTGTTTACAGTCGCAGAGGAGTTACAGGCGAAGGCCTGTATCGTCATCGACGCCAATCTGCGGTCGGTCACACCAGAATGGATAGAGCGATTGGCGCAGCCGGTGCTGGAGAAAGAGGCTGACTATGTCGCACCGCTCTTCCAGCGTCAGCGATATGAGGGCAGCCTGACCAGCAGCATCATTGCCCCTCTGTCCCGGGCACTGTATGGGAAGCGAATCGCCTGTCACACCGGCGGGGGGTATGGGTTTTCGGGAAAACTGGCACGCCTCTATTTGCAACGGGATCTCTGGGAAGGAGAGGCCACTCGCTTCGGCATCGACAGTTGGCTGGCCACCGTCGCAGTTGCCGAAGGGAGCAATGTGTGGCAGGCGTTTCTCGGAACGAAGGTTCAGGATACGAAGGCGGGCGGATTAGATGTTGCGACGGTACTAGCGCAAGCGGTCGGAGCCTCGTACTATTATATGGAGCGCTACCAAGAGGTTTGGGAGAAACACATGGGATCGAGTCCTGTTCCATCGATCGGTCCGCCGTATGAGGGGCTATCTGAGTCCGGCGCTATCAATATCGAGCGGATGGTGATGGGGTTTCGTCAGGGCCTGCGGGATTTGCTTCCAATCTGGGAAATGATTCTCGCCCCCGAGACCTTAGCCGGTATTCTGCCGTTGGGACTAATGGATGAGGACGGGTTCCGGTTTCCCATCCCACTCTGGGTTCAGACCGTCTATGACTTTGCCTTGGCATATCACGAACGGGTTATCCATCGAGAGCACTTACTCAAGTCGCTGACTCCGCTGTATCTCGGGCGCACCGCATCGTTGGTGCTTGAAACGAAAGATGGAGGACCCGGCGAGGTCGAACGAACCATCGAACACGTGTGTGAGTGGTTTGAGCGTATGAAGCCCTACCTTGTTGGGCGATGGAGGTTCCAATGAATGAAATGTGGCGAGAAGCGGTTGTTGCAGGCTTTGGAGAAACGATGAAGCGAATTGCGCTCTTCTTGCCCAAGGTCATGGCGCTGCTGACATTCCTGGTGCTCGGCCTGGCAATAGGATGGCTCGTGAAGCTTCTGCTCGTTCGCACGTTGAAGACGATTCGCTTCGATCAGTTGTGTGAGCGGTTGGGGCTGGCACCTGCCTTAGCAAAAGCCGGCATGAAGCAGCCGGTTTCGTTCTTGATCGGCAGGATTTCCTTTTGGATCGTGTTCCTGCTCTTTACGTTCATGGGTATTGACGCTCTGGACCTTCCGGCTGCCGCGAATCTCATGAATGTTATCCTCGCATTCTTCCCGCATGTCCTCGTCGCCATTCTCATCGCCTTGATCGGCGCTCTTCTCGCAAACTTTAGCGGTGAAGCAACGTTGATCGCTGCGGTGAATGCGCAGATTCAGGAAGCCCAACTGATCGCGAATTTGATCCGATGGGGCATTCTCATCTTTACAGCCGCGATGGTCTTGACGCAGTTGGGGATTGCCATGGAGATCGTCGTGGCCGCGTTTTCCATCACTTTTGGTGGAATCATGTTGTCGTTGGCCATCGCGCTTGGCCTGGGAGGAAGCACGATCGCCAAGGATGCCCTGGAACGGCGGCTGCATCGGAAAACGGCGGTCGATGAAGTGTCGCACATCTAGGTCGACACTCTCATGAAGGGAGTCGGGAAGGAGATGGCGGATTGCATGGACGATGAACACGGCAGACGGCGGGTTGTCATCGAACGGGTCCAGCCGGAGATCGATGGTGGGAAATTCCCGATTAAGCGGACAGTGGGCGAACACGTCGTCGTTGAAGCAGACATCTTCGCCGACGGACACGACGCCCTCTCAGCCTTGCTCCAGTATCGCCATGAGGCGCACCAGCAATGGACGGACACACCGATGGAATTCCTTGGAGACGACCGCTGGAGCGCCTCATTTCCCGTAACCACAGTCGGGCGTTACCGATACACCGTGAGCGGCTGGGTCGATCACTTTGTCACATGGCGTAGAGACCTCATCAAGAAAGTGGAGGCGGGACAAGACGTCCAGGTTGATCTTCTCATCGGAATCAAGTTGATAGAGGAGGGGGCTGCACGGGCCACGAAAGAAGACGGTCACATACTCGCCAGGTGGATCACGGAACTCCGATCGGTACTGACTCCGGCGGCGGACCGTATCCGCGCCGCATTGAATCCCGAAATTGGGATCTTGATGGCTAAGTACCCCGATCGGCGCTTCGAAACGATGTATGATCGAGAACTCCCTGTAATGGTGGATCGAGAGAAGGCCCGCTTCAGTGCCTGGTATGAGATGTTCCCGCGTTCTTGCAGCCCCAAGGCCGGCCGGCATGGCACGTTCAAAGATTGCGAAGCGCGCCTGCCCTATGTCGCCTCGATGGGATTCGACGTGCTGTACCTCCCTCCGATCCATCCCATAGGGCAGACCGATCGGAAAGGACAGAACAATGCGCCGACCGGCCGCCCCACGGATCCAGGCAGTCCTTGGGCTATCGGCGCGATGGAAGGAGGACATACGTCGATCCATCCGGAATTGGGAACTCTCCAGGACTTTCAACGATTGATGGAAGCGTCAGGCACCTATGGCATCGAGATCGCGATAGATATCGCGTTTCAATGTTCGCCTGATCATCCTTATGTAAAGGAACATCGTGAATGGTTCCGTATCAGACCGGACGGCACAGTGCAGTTCGCGGAGAATCCGCCGAAGAAATATCAGGACATCGTTCCTTTGGATTTCGAGACAGATCAGTGGCGGGAACTGTGGGAAGAATTGAAACGCGTCATGGACTATTGGATCGAGCAAGGGGTTCGGATTTTCCGTGTGGACAATCCGCACACGAAGCCCTTCGCATTTTGGGAATGGCTCATCGGAGAGGTGAATCGTATGCACCCGGACGTCATTTTCCTCTCGGAAGCCTTCACGCGGCCGAAGGTGATGTATCGCCTGGCAAAATTGGGCTTCACCCAGTCCTACAATTATTTCCCATGGCGGAATACCAAGTCGGAACTGATCCAGTATTTTACCGACCTCACGCAGACGGAGGTACGGGAATTTCTACGCCCGAACCTCTGGCCCAATACACCGGATATTTTGACGGAACTGCTGCAGCATGGAGGACGTCCAACGTTCATGTCTCGGTTGGTGTTGGCGGCAACACTCGGAGCCAGTTATGGGATTTACGGTCCCGCGTTCGAACTCGGGGAGCATCTCCCTTATGCGCCGGGGAGTGAGGAGTATTTGAATTCGGAGAAATATGAGATCAAGCAGTGGGACTTGGACCGGCCGGACAGTCTCCGGGAATTTATCGGCTGTGTCAATCGGATCCGGCGGGAGAATCCCGCCCTGCAGAGCGACTGGAGTTTGCGCTTTCATGAAGTCGCGAATGACCAGTTGCTGTGTTACAGCAAGCGAACATCAGACAAGTCCAATGTCATTCTGGTCGTGGTCAACCTCAGCCCACATCACGTCCATTCGGGGTGGCTGGAACTGGATCTCGACAGTTTAGGGCTCGACGCGGAGAGCCCCTTTAAGGTGCACGACCTGATAACGAACGCCCAATACCTCTGGCAAGGACCGCGGAATTACGTCGAAATCAACCCGCATGCGGTTCCGGCCCATATTTTCCGTATCCGCCGGCGAGTTCATACGGAACGGGATTTCGACTATTACCTCTAGCGGTTGCCGTGGGGGAACGCGAAGACATGTTGAATGCCATGCAAGGCTGGGAGCGTCCGTTCAAAGGCGACACTGACGAGGCCTTGGCTAAAACCTTGCCAAATGTCCTCCAGACGCGGCGCTGGTTCGGAGGCAAGGCCCGTCGAATTGAGACAGTCCGAATTGTTGAATCTATCGTTATCCCGACCGGCTCTGTGACAAAGCTCCTCTTGATCTGCGTGGAGTACGAAAACGGCGGGGGGGAAATGTACACGCTGCCGGTGACGGCGGCATTCGGAGAAGAGGCGGACCGTATTCAACGGGATTTCCCGCAGGCCGTCATTGCGCCACTGATGGTTCAGCACAACGGTCGTGAGCAACCAGGACTGATGTATGAGGCCTTATGGAACCGTGACTTCACGCTCGCGCTCCTCCAAGCGATTCGTCAGGGGGCCCGGTTTAACGGGTTCGAGGGATGCCTTATCGCCTCATGCACGAATGCCTTCGCCGATCTCGTGCCCGTCGAGGTTCCGCTGGAACCGGCCGTGATGAAGGCGGACCAGAGCAATACATCGATAGTCTATGGGGGCTCTGTTGTTCTTAAGCTCTACCGACGCCTAGAGGAAGGAACGAATCTGGATGTTGAAATCGGGCGGGTATTGACGAATATGCATTTCCCCTACACCCCTCCGATTGCCGGAGTCCTCGAGTATCAGCGCGAGTCGGGCAAACGATTCACACTCGCGCTGTTACAGCAATTCGTTCGTAACGATGGCGACGCGTGGAGATATAGCCTTGAAGCGGTCGATCAATTTATCGCTCGGGTCATTGCAGGGAAACTCGGGGACGAACGGCCTCCAAAAAACGACCTTACACTACTTGACCTGGCACGGAATGATTATCCGCTGTTGGCACGCCAGCTGATCGGGCCGTATCTGGAATCGGCCGAACGGTTAGGGCAACGGACAGCCGAACTCCACCTGGCACTCAGCCAGGTGGTCGATGATCCTGCTTTTGTCCTCGAACCGCTGACAATGGAGTACCGGCGAGAACGGTATGACTCGATGGTGCGGAGCATGGCAGGCACGTTGGCGCTGCTTCAGGAACGAATGGAGCGGCTTTCAACGATTGGACAAGCAAGCGCCCAGCGTCTATTCAATCTCAAACCGGCACTTGAACAAACGTTCAATTCGTTCAAAAATCTTGAGTCGCCAATCCCTCGCATCCGTTGTCATGGCGATTATCATCTGGGCCAGTTGTTGTGCACAGGAACCGATTTCATGATCATTGATTTCGAGGGAGAACCCGCCCGTTCATTGGCCGAACGTCGGACGAAACATCCGGCGTTGATGGATGTCGCTGGAATGATTCGGTCGTTCTACTATGCCCCTTTCGCATTCCTTGAAGAAAAACGCATTGGCGTCGCGGTTGCTTCACCGGCAACACCACCAGAGAGCGTGATGTGGGCCCGATTCTGGTCCGAGTGGGCTAGCGCCGCATTTTTGAAATCCTATCTCGGCATTGCAGCCGGCGCCCGATTCTGGCCCAAGAACGGCAAGGATGTCCGCCTGTTGCTTGACGTGTATCTGGTCGAGAAGGCGACGTATGAATTGCAGTATGAACTGAATAATCGTCCCCATTGGGTGGAAATTCCTCTCCAAGGTCTTGTGGAGATTTTGAACACGACGGGTAGGGCAAGTTGTGATCGGGCGTGAGTCGAATTGTTCGAGAAAACAAATTATCCTGTGGGACATTTAGGTGGATGAAACATGATGCCAAAAATTTCTATTAAGGTTAAAAGTGCCGATGACGACACGATCGTGCTGAGTAAAGACGATCTATACCTCTTCAACGAAGGAACACATTTTCATCTCTACGACAAGTTGGGAGCGCGAATCATCCAGCACGACGGCACAACTGGAACGTATTTCGCCGTCTGGGCACCGGATGCCGAAGAGGTCTCGGTCATCGGTGTCTTCAACGACTGGACGCCGGGCACACATCCGCTGCGCGTGCGGGCCAATTCAGGAATTTGGGAGGGCTTTCTGCCCCGCGTTGAGAAAGGCGCCCTGTATAAGTATCACATCCGCTCGCGGGTTCATGCCTATCAGGTCGAGAAGACGGATCCCTTTGCCCTCTTCAATGAGATTCCCCCCAAAACTGCCTCGATCGTGTGGGATTCTCAGTACACATGGCAAGACGAGAAGTGGATGAAGAGTCGGCGTAGCCGCAATGCTCTGGATGCGCCGATCTCGATCTATGAAATGCACCTCGGTTCCTGGAAGCGGGTACCGGACGAAGGCAACCGCTCGTGGAGTTATCGAGAGCTGGCCGCCGTTCTGCCTCAGTACCTCCAAGATCTGAATTTTACGCACGTGGAATTCTTACCGATCATGGACCATCCGTTTTTCGGGTCTTGGGGCTATCAGACGACGGGGTATTTCGCACCCTCAGGCAATTTCGGCACGCCGCAGGATTTGATGTACCTGATCGACGAACTTCACCGCCACGACATCGGCGTGATTCTGGACTGGGTTCCCTCACACTTCCCGACGGATGGAAGTGGCCTGGGTTACTTCGACGGGACGCATCTCTTCGAACATGCGGATCCGCGGCAGGGCTACCATCCGGATTGGCAAACCTTCATCTTTAATTACGGTCGAAACGAAGTGCGCAGTTTCCTCATCAGCAGCGCGCTGTTCTGGCTGGATAAATATCACGTCGATGGGCTCCGCGTAGACGCCGTGGCATCGATGTTGTATCTGGACTACTCGCGAAAGAGAGGGGAATGGATTCCCAATCAGTTTGGAGGCCGTGAAAACCTCGACGCCATCGGGTTTTTGCGCCGATTGAACGAGGAGATCTACAAGAATTTTCCGGACGTGCAGACAATTGCCGAGGAATCCACCGCTTGGCCGATGGTGTCACGGCCAACTTATGTGGGAGGACTCGGATTCGGCCTCAAATGGGACATGGGATGGATGCACGATACGCTGGAATATATGAGTCTGGATCCCTATTTCCGGAAATATCATCACAACAAACTCACCTTCCGAATGCTCTATGCCTTCCACGAAAACTTTGTGCTGCCTCTTTCGCATGACGAAGTTGTCTATGGGAAAGGCTCATTACTCGGGAAAATGCCCGGCGATGAGGCGCAGAAGTTTGCCAACCTTCGGCTCCTGTTCGGATACATGTATGCGCAGGCAGCAAAGAAGTTGATTTTCATGGGAGGTGAAATCGGTCAATGGAGCGAATGGGCCCACGATCGCAGTATAGAGTGGCACCTGTTGGAGTATCCCACACACCGCGGGCTCCAGCGTTGGATAGCAGACCTGAATCGCCTGTATCGCGATGAACCGGCTCTCCACGAACGCGACTTAGACCCCGCCGGCTTCGAATGGATCGATTGTACCGATGCCGAGTCGAGCGTAGTCAGCCTGCTGCGCAAAGGAACGTCTACTGACAATGTCTTTCTCGTCTCGTGTAATTTCACGCCTGTACCTCGACCGAACTACCGCATCGGCGCTCCATGCGGTGGATTCTGGAAAGAAGTCTTGAACAGCGACGCGACATACTATGGCGGCAGTGGCTGGGGAAATATGGGCGGGGTCGAAGCGGTTCCCATTCCCCTGCACGGCCGTTCACATTCTCTCACGATCACATTGCCACCGCTTGCCACTTTGTTTCTGAAGTGCGAACGGTACGGATCTTGACCGGCTGCCCTTCGCCTAGCCTCAGGACTAGCTGATGGGCTTGTTCAACAGCCCTGTTAAGACCAGTACTGCGACGCTTTCGTATAGCCGAACAGCAGATCACGCCGCGCCAGGATACCGACGAGTTTGCCGTTCCTTACGACCGGTACTCGGGTGATGTAGCGATCTTGAAACAGATTCGCGACCTGCTCCAGCTTCATATCCTCGCTGACCGTCACCGGATGGGTGCTCATTATTTCGACAGCCATGATCTTTCGCAGGTCTCGGCCATCGATCATTGCCTGAAGCAAATCATACTCGCTTATGAGACCGACGAGAGTCCGATCCTCTTCCACCACCGGCAGGCTACCGAAGTTTCGCTGGGTCATCATTCGGCTGATGGATAAAGCATCAGCCCTGGCTCCACAGGTAAAGACCGCATCCTGCATCAATTGCTCCACCGTCAAAGTCTTTGGATCACAGGCCGTCGCAAGGAACTCTGTTTTTCGCATAGGTCCTCCTTTCTTATCTTTCGAGGATCCAAGCACGCAGCAAGGGAGACACAGGTTCCTAAAGGATGCTCAAGCAGGCCGTTCAGCAAGGCCGCACCACCTAAAGGAAGCTGAGGTCGAGGTTAAGGTTAAGTGTCGATGAGACTCTTGTTTTCTCAACCTTAGCCTCAACCT
Source organism: Nitrospiraceae bacterium (assembly GCA_036522375.1). Lineage (GTDB taxonomy): Bacteria > Nitrospirota > Nitrospiria > Nitrospirales > Nitrospiraceae > Palsa-1315. The sequence continues at coordinate 53 of DATDFW010000311.1, read as the reverse complement.
CAACCTTCCGATACCCTGGCGGACTTTTTCAGCATCCTGCTAACGCACCTCCT
>DATDFW010000310.1:0-3427 GCA_036522375.1 Nitrospiraceae bacterium | reverse complement strand
GCTTCTCAAAGTCACGCGTCTGCCAGTCGAGGGCGGCGGCCAGGCCAAGTTCATCCAACACACTGGGCCGCAAGGTCGTCGCGATCGCGCGCACCGTCTGGATCGTGACTTCAAGCTGCTGCATCGTCCCATGGATCCGCTCCAGCAGTTGCCTCCGAGTATCAGCCGTCTCCGGAATGGAGAGCCGTCTTGCCACCCAGGACAGATCAAGCTTCAAACTTGTCATGGCCTGCCCCAACTCATCGTGGATCTCACGGGCGATCCGCGAACTTTCCTCTTCCCGTACGGATTCTAATCGTTTCGCCAAGGCCCGAAGTTGGTCTCTGGAGTGGCTGAGTTCGAGCCCGACTTGCTTGCGTTGAGTCATATCGGCCATCAACCCGAGCACTCCGCAAATGGTGCCGCTGGAATCCCGAAGGGGTGCCGTCGACAGGCTGATAAAGACTGGAGCCCCATCCTTTTTGCATCGCACGACTTCCAGATCTGTGAACGCTTCGTCGTTCATCACGCGTTCCCGCAAGTACCGATGCTCGTCCGATTGCTCCGGCGCGACAGTTGGAAGGGGCCGCCCCAACACTTCATCTTCGCGCCAGCCAAAGATGTGTTCCGCTCCAGGATTCCAGAGCTGGCAGAGTCCATCAGCGTCAAGGATGACGATCCCGACCGGGGAGGCCTGGATGAGTGCGGTAAGTCGGTCGTTGGTCTGTCTAAGCTCATCTTCGATCTCCTTCTGCGAGGTAATATCGATCAAGATGCCAAGGATTTCCCTCGCAGTGCCGTCCGGATTCTTTTGAAGTACGGCATTGTCAAGAAACCAGCGATAGGTCCCATCGGCGACCCGCCATCGATATTCGGTACTCACGGTGCCTGTCTCCGGGATTCGCTGAAATGCAAGCAGAACCCGTTCATGATCTGCTGGATGCAGACGCGAAGCCCAGAGGGCGGCATCTTGCAAGAAGGCGGTGCCGGGGAATCCGGTAATGACGTCGATATTGTCGCTCACCCAGAGCGCTCCAAAATTCCCTGAGGCTCGTGCGGAATAGGATGCGACCGATAAGGTCCGCATAATCAACGTTTGTTTCGTTTCGCTTGCCCGGAGCGCCACCTCGGTCCTTTGACGCCTCGAGAGATCCAACTTGTAGACCCCTCCCGCTCCCAGGACGAAAGCCAGGACTAAGAGACTTCCTCCCCCCACAAACATGATGGTCGATTCGGCCAATGCCGTGCTGCGTTTCGAGTGTTCCGATATCTCCCCAACTTCGTCATCGATAGACTCCTTGAGGAGTTGATGAATTTCCTCGATCTCTCGGCTGCTTCGGTCTGTCTGCAGGCGCATACGTGCCGTCGCGATTCCTTGAGTGCGGGCTACATTGATGGATTGTTCGGCAACCTCGAGCCGGCTTGTGATCAACTTTTCGAGTCTGTTGAGATGTTCCTGGTGGCGCGGGGTATCTCCCGTCAATTCTCTGGCCTGCTTGAGCTTGTCTCGTATCAGGATCACCGCCCCGTGGTAGGGTTCCAGCAAGATCCTTTCTCCGGAAATCACGTAGCCATGATGGCCGGTCTCGATATCGTCAATCAAAGTCCTAATGTGTTCGAATGTCAAACGGATCTCATGGCTTTGAGCAACGTGAGACGCTGTTTGCATGAATCCGGTCGTGCTTCGATAGACGAATACCGTCATACTGAGAAACAGAACAAACGCAACCGCTAAGGCAATCCAAATGTGTTTTTCATGAAGCATCTGCATGATGTCAATGCGTGGGGTAGGTTAGCTCACATCCCATGTCTCCATACAATCCAGTATCGCCTCTGCATGCGTCAAGATTTCGCATTTTACTCCTCCTTCTTCCCCAATGCCCATCTGAGACTTGTGACGCGCAATTCCCAAATACCCTAATGCTTTGGCCAGGCCGAGACTATCAGCATCCGAGTAGGCCATCTGTAAGCGCCGTCCTACAAAATGATTAACATCGCTTGGAATGTCATGCGGTTAGACCCTGGTGCAGAGTAGAAAGAGGCTTCATTTCGCGAGCATCGTAACATGTCGAACACACAACTTTATGGCCCAACTCCCTCGTGCCGGTCAAGGAGGACAGCTTCCCAGTCTTGGTCTCGTTTAGCTGTCGTGACCCCGACTCAGACATGAGGTTTTTTCTAGGTGGATTTACCTGTACACCGGAGGGTCGATTCACAAAGAAGTTCTCCTTGGGTCTTGCTTCGTCTGACACGCACTGTATACTACAGGCTTGGTTGAGAGGATGGTGCGGAGAATGATGCTCAGGCGTTCGCCCGTGCAGTAATTTTATCTCGGTCCCAGTTTTTGTTTGTGGGTCGACGATGCCTCTCATCTGCTACATGATCGTTCTCAGCCTGTTGTGCAGTCCTGCTTTTCTTCCTCACGCCAGCGCTGCCTCGCTGGCTCCGGCTCCTGACCATGCTACCGTGACGCCGAAAGCGATTCGTCTCAGCTTGAGCGACGCAGTGGGACTGTTCCTCACTCAAAATCTTGATGTGCTCATTGCCAAGTACGGGATTGAGTATCGAAAAGGGCAGGAAGTCACCGCGCGGCTCTTCCCGAATCCAGTGTTGTCAGTCGGAACAGAGGGCTCCACTACGCAAGGGAGGACCCTCTCGAATAGTGGGCAGCTGTTCACGCAAGCCTCTCAGTTGTTCGAATTAGCTGGGAAACGAGGCTATCGCATCGAAAGCGCGGGGTTTGGCACGCAATCGGCTGAAGCGGCCTTCGAAGATGCGGTGCGACAGCTCGGGTTTACCGTCAAGGATACCTATTACCGAGTTCAGTTGGCTCAGCGCAGGCTGGTGTTGGCAGAAGAGAATCGCGAACGCTTTTCCCGTATCCTCGACATCAATACCATTCGGTTTAAAAAGGGATACATCGCCGAGGTCGATCTTATTAGAATTCGCTTGCAGATGGTGGATTTTCATTCCCAGGTTATCCAAGCGCTACAGGAGGCAGAATCGGCGAGAGGCGATCTTCGTCAGTTACTGCGGGTATCCCCTAAGACGGTGCTGGAATTGACCACGGAGTTGGGTTTCCGCCGAGTCGATCCCGATATCGAAAAGCTACAAGGGGCCGCGCTGGCTGTGCGGCCGGACATACGGGCCAAACGCCATACCTTGTCTCAGCGGGAGGCCGATCTGAAACTGGCCTTGGCCTACCGGATTCCCGATGTGACAATCGGAGCCGGCTACGCGATTCAGGGACCACGTGGGCCTGACAATCCTGGTCAATTTGCGCTCAATGCCGGTATTCCGTTGCCCTTGTTTAACCGGAACCAAGGTGGGATTCACCAAGCGGAAGTGTCTCTCCAGTCGGCGCAAGCCGACTTAGACAAGACCGTCAACCTCGTCGAAAATGAAGTGGAGGTGGCTTATCGCAATCTATTGCAGAACCGACGATTGG
>DATDFW010000309.1:0-10416 GCA_036522375.1 Nitrospiraceae bacterium | reverse complement strand
CTTCCCCGCGAAGTGTTCGACTTCGTCGAGCAAGACGACGGGAACCCTTGTCCCATAGCGCTCCATCAAAACCCTATCGTGTTCAATAGGCACCTTGTGCGTTTCAATGTGAAGTTCTGACTGAAGACGAAGTGCGATTTGGTGCACGACTTCGCACAGATGGCAGTCTTTACGAGACAGGATCGTCACACGAACAGGCATGCTCATGGAAGCGTCGCTCAGGGCCAACGAATTGGAGCCTCGAGGGTATCACGTGGAGAGGAAGACTGTTAGAGAGAGGCCCCAAGCGACCATACTATTGACGAGTGGAAACACGTGGTGATAGGATCACCTGTCTTTCTCCCTGATTTTTCAGAATGTTCTGAGTAACCGTGGAAGGCGTCTCCGGTCCATTTTGGACGGGATGCGCTGTGTTGTATTCTCCTGATTCCACTACCAGGTTGTCACTGGCGGTATGGATGGAGGTTCTGCCATGAAGCTCACAGGTGCTGAAATTCTCATCGAATGCCTCAAACGGGAAGGCGTCAAGACGATTTTTGCGCTTCCCGGTGGCGTCGTTCTGAAGATTTTCGACATGCTTCATCAGCAGAAGGATATTGAGGTGATCCTCACTCGCCATGAACAGGGTGCGGGCCATATGGCAGAAGGCTATGCCAAGGCGACCGGTAAAGCCGGGGTGTGCCTTGTGACTTCCGGCCCCGGTATGACGAACGTCATCACGGCATTGGCGGATGCCTATATGGATTCCGTGCCACTGGTCTGTTTCAGCGGGCAAGTCCCGACCAGTCTTATCGGAAATGATGCATTCCAAGAGGCAGACAATGTCGGCTTGAGCCGTCCCTGTACCAAGTACAACTTTCTGGTGAAAAATGTGGCCGAGTTGGCCACGACGATAAAAGAAGCGTTTTACATTGCGACGACTGGACGTCCAGGTCCCGTATTAGTAGACATCCCGAAAGACGTATCTATGGATAAGACGGAGTTTACGTATCCGAGTTCCGTCTCTATCCGTAGCTATAACCCCGTGTATGAAGGGAACAAGTGGCAAATCAAGCAAGCGGCTGAGGCGATGACGAAGGCGCAGAAGCCGGTGCTGTATGTCGGCGGAGGCGTGGTCTTCTCCGGCGCGTCGCAAGAATTGGTGGAGTTGGCTGAACTGACTCATATGCCGGTTGACATGACGTTAATGGGGCTGGGAGCCTTTCCTGGCGAGCACCCACAGTCCTTGGGCATGTTGGGCATGCATGGAACCTATTGGGCAAACATGGCGATGCATTATTCCGATCTCGTCGTCGCCATCGGCGCGAGATTCGATGACCGCGTCACCGGAAAAGTGTCCGAATTTTGTCCGTTCGCCAAGGTCATCCACATCGATATCGATCCGACATCGATTCGAAAGAATGTCAATGTCGATATCCCAATCGTCGGCGACTGTAAAAAGGTGCTTCGTGAGTTGATTCAGATTCTGCGTGCCACGGTAAACGGCGATCAGAAAGAACTGCGCAAGGCCTGGTGGAGTCAGATCCGCGAATGGCAACAGGCGCATCCTCTTGCCTATCAACAAGAAGCGGATGGGCCGATTAAACCGCAACATGTCATCAAGCGTCTCTACGAATTGACGAGGGATCGGGACCCGATTGTCTCGACCGATGTCGGGCAACACCAGATGTGGGCAGCCCAATACTTTAAGTTAGCGAAACCGAATCGCTGGTTGACCTCAGGGGGACTTGGGACTATGGGCTTTGGATTTCCGGCCGCCATGGGGGCGCAGGCCGCATTTCCCGGTCGGCTGGTCCTCTGCATCGCCGGCGACGGCAGTATCCAAATGAATATGCAAGAAATGGCGACGGCGGTGGTGCATAAGCTGCCAGTCAAGATTATCGTGCTCAACAACCGGTTCCACGGTATGGTCAGGCAATGGCAGGATCTCTTCTACGAGGGTCGGTATGCCTCGAGTTATTTGGAGACGACTCCCGATTTTGTGAAGCTGGTGGAGGCATATGGAGGGGTCGGGTTCAGGGCTACCAGGCCATCTGACATCGACGCCGTCCTCAAGGAAATGATCGCTGTGAACAAACCGGTGATTGTCGATGTGCAGACATATCCGTATGAAAATGTCTATCCGATGATTCCTGCCGGCGGCTGCAACCATGAGATGATTTTGGAAGATCCTCCTGCTTTGAAAAGCAAGCAGCCTGGAACTGAGCAAGTGGCTCCAAAAGATTCAGATACGATCCTCACGGCCTAACCGACGGTAACGGAGTCATTCGGGGCATGGAACACATTATTTCGATTACCGTGGAGAATAAGTTTGGTTCGTTGTCCCGCGTTGCCGGTCTGTTTAGTGGTCGGGGATTCAATATTGAAAGCCTCTCCGTGGCCCCGACGCTAGATTCTTCCATGTCGCAGATGACTATTGTCACCTCTGGCGACGAACGGATCATCGAGCAGATCGTAAAACAGCTCAATAAACTTATCGACGTGATTAAGGTTGTGGATCTGAACGAGAGCGACTTTGTCTCTCGGGAGACGGCGCTCATTAAGGTGCATACGCGATCGGAAGATCGCGCAGAAGCCTTGCGTATCGCCGATATTTTCCGGGCCAACGTCATCGATTCCACGCCGGCGACGTATACGATCGAGGTGACCGGAGATCCGCTGAAAATCGAAGCCATTATCAATCTGCTCCAACCCCTCGGAATCAAGGAGCTCACACGTACCGGTCGAGTTGCTGTCGCTCGTGAGTCGATTCGGTCAACGGGCGTACAAGCGAAAAAGATGGCCCGCGAATAGTCTCTACCGGGCGCATCATCCCCATCCGTTCAGCAGCGAACACTGTTGTTACCTAGGAGTGATCGATGAAAATTTATTACGATAACGATGCTGATATTCAACAGATCCGGAACAAGAAGGTGGCCGTGATCGGCTACGGTAGTCAAGGGCATGCCCATGCGCTCAACATGAAGGAGAGTGGTGTGAGCGTGGTCATTGGGCTGCGCGAAGGCGCTTCATGGAAGAAGGCGGAACAGAGCGGACTAAAAGTCATGCCGGTGGCCGATGCCGTCAAGGCGTCTGATGTTGTCATGATTCTTGCTCCCGACGAAGTGCAAGCGGCTATCTATCGGCAGGATATCGCCCCGAATCTGAAACCAGGATCCTCACTCGCGTTTGGGCACGGCTTTAACATTCATTTTGGACAGATCGTACCTGCGGCGACAATCAATGTATTTATGGTTGCGCCCAAGGGGCCTGGTCATCTTGTTCGATCGGAGTATACGAAGGGCAGCGGAGTGCCGTGTTTGCTCGCGGTTCATCAGGATCCAAGCGGAACAACCAAGCAACTAGGACTTGCCTATGCGAGCGCGATCGGAGGCGGGCGGGCCGGTGTGATCGAAACAAACTTTCGGGAGGAAACCGAGACCGATCTCTTCGGCGAGCAGGTCGTTCTCTGTGGAGGACTCACGTCTCTCATCCAGGCTGGATACGAGACCCTTGTGGAAGCCGGCTACTCCCCGGAGATGGCCTATTTCGAGTGCCTGCATGAGGTCAAATTGATCGTGGATTTGATCTATCAGGGTGGCATTGCCAATATGCGGTATTCCATCAGTACGACGGCCAAGTATGGTGATATCACGCGTGGTCCACGGATCGTGACGGAGCAGACGAAGCAGGAAATGAAGAAAATTTTGGGCGAAATTCAGCAAGGCCAGTTTGCGAAGGAATGGGTACTGGAGAATCAGGCGAACCGTCCGGTCTATAATGCATTGTTGGCGAAAGGCGAGGCCCATCCGATCGAAGAGGTTGGAGGGCGGCTGCGGGCGATGATGCCCTGGCTGAAGAAGGACCAATTGGTCGACAAAAACAAAAATTGAGGGTGGGGAGTCTGTGGCAGATCACGCCGTCGGCATTCCATTTGCCAAAGAAGGAATTCCTTTCATCGGGGCTGCTGTCGGCATTACACTAGTAGCAGGATGGCTAGGCTGGACCATTGTGGCAGCTGGGGCGGCGATCCTGACAGTCTTCGTCTCCTGGTTCTTTCGTAATCCCTCCCGGGTGGTCCCTCAGGGGCCTCATCTTGTTGTGGCGTCCGGCGATGGGAAAGTGATTGCCATCGAAGAAGAATTCGAACCCAGATTTATAAAGGATCGCAGTATTCGCCTTACCATCTTCTTAAACGTGTTCGATGTGCACATTAATCGGATCCCCTGTGAAGGAGTTGTCGAAGAGGTTCGCTATCAACCGGGTGTATTCCGCGTGGCCAGCAGGCCTGATGCGACGTTGATGAACGAACAAAATGCCCTGATGATCCGGACAGTGCAGGGTAAGAAGGTGTTATGTGTGCAGGTGGCCGGATTGATTGCCAGACGAATTGTCTGTTGGATCTCATCAGGAGATCGAGCTGTGCGTGGTGAACGATTCGGCTTGATTCGATTTGGGTCTCGGATGGATACGTTTCTTCCTATCGGAACGGCTGTCAAAGTTGCAGTCGGCGATCGAGTTAAGGGTGGGGAGACCATCTTGGGAGAATTACAATGAAAGCCAACGGACTTCGTCAATCATTCGGGAAAGATGGGAAACGGCGCAAGGCCGCCATGCACTTGATCCCAAATCTTTTTACGACAGGGAATCTCTTGTGCGGCGTCTTTTCGATGCTGTCAGTATTCAATGCGGACTATATGGTCGCAGCGGTCGCAATCTTGGTGGCGATGATCTTCGATGTACTTGATGGAAAGTCGGCGCGATTGACCAATAGCACCAGTCATTTCGGCCTCGAATATGACTCGTTGTCGGATGTGGTGTCGTTCGGGGTCGCTCCAGGACTCTTGATTTATTCCTGGGCTCTGAGCGGTCAGGGTACGTTTGGTATAGCGGTCATGTTTGCATATGTGGCGATGGGCGCAGTCAGGTTGGCCCGGTTTAATTCGGCGGCAGCCGTGGCTGACGGCAAGTACTTTACGGGGTTGGCGATTCCGGCAGCAGCTGGAGTTGTCGCCTCGCTGGTGATATTCGACCACTATAGCGTCAGGATCGGAACGGAAGTGAAACCCATGCTTGTTCTGATTATTACGCTAACCCTTTCGTTCTTGATGGTGAGCACCATCAAGTACCGGAGCTTTAAAGACATGAAGTTCCGAGGCGGCCAGCACATTACTTATCTCGTGTGGGGAATTTTGGCGCTCATGCTCATCGCCGCCTGGCCCCAAGTTATGCTCTTTGTCATATTTGCCGGGTACGCGTTACTCGGTCCGGCTGAACGACTCGTCGGACTTCTATCCAAGATGACCGGGAAGCGTCCCTCGCCCAAGGCTGCGCAGTCGGTAATTGAATCGAAGTGATGGTGGCGTCGAAGAGGAGTAGTACGCGATTCGTACAGCAATGAGAGAGCTGGTGCGTGGTGCAAACCAGCCTGTGCGGCGCCGAACTCGCCTCTGAGCCAGAATCCGTGAAACTCGAGTAATGGATTCCGACTCGCCCTCGTGACAGGGCCTAATGAAGGGTAGTGGACAGCGCACGTTGTTCATGGCCAAATCAGGGTGGTACCACGGAGCTTCTCAAGCTTCCGTCCCTGGGTGTGGGGATGGAGGCTTTTTGTTTTTATACAGGCTGATGAAAATAGCCGCCAGCTTCGTTCTCGGCTTGAAAATCTCCTCAACGTACCCCGGAGGGTACGCCTGCGGGGTTTTCTTCGCCGGCGGGCTTGCTGGTCGGCAGTTTTGATCGGCCTGAACACAAGAGAGGTGACGCGATGACACGGATGATCAAGATTTTTGATACGACCCTACGTGATGGGGAGCAATCTCCAGGCGCCAGCATGAATGTGGAGGAGAAAATCATGGTGGCGAAGCAGCTGGCGCGATTGGGGGTTGATATCATTGAGGCTGGGTTTGCCTATAGTTCGCCGGGAGATTTTACCGCTGTGCAGCGGATCGCACAGGAAGTCGAGGGAGCGACGATTTGCAGCTTGGCCCGGGCACGTCCGGAGGATATCGATCGAGCCTGGGAGGCATTGAGAGGGGCCCCTAAGGTCCGTATCCATACGTTTCTCTCGACCTCGGACATCCACTTGAAGCACCAGTTCAGAATGACACGCGACGAGGCGAAAAAACGCGCAGTTGCAATGGTACAACTGGCGAGAGGATATGTGGACGATGTGGAGTTTTCTCCCATGGATGCCAGTCGCTCAGATCCCGCCTATCTCTATGAGGTTATCGAAGCGGTGATTGCCGCAGGAGCCGGAACGATCAATATTCCCGATACGGTCGGCTACGCGGTTCCACAGGAGTTTGGGCAGCTCATTCGTGAAATTCGTGAGCGAGTGCCAAACAGTGCGAAGGCCGTGATCTCCGTCCATTGCCACAACGATCTCGGACTTGCCGTGGGGAACAGCTTGGCTGCGGTCTTTCAAGGGGCAGGCCAAGTCGAATGCACGATCAATGGGATCGGTGAGCGGGCAGGAAATACTGCGCTGGAAGAGATTGTCATGGGTCTTCGGACTAGGAAGGATTTCTATCAAGCCGACACAAGGATTCGTACCGAAGAGATCTCGAAGACTAGCCGATTGGTCAGTAAGATCACCGGTATGGTCGTGCAGCCGAACAAGGCGATCGTCGGGGCAAATGCCTTTGCCCATACGTCGGGGATTCACCAAGACGGGCTGCTGAAGGACAAGACCACGTATGAAATCATACGACCGGAAACGATTGGACTGGTCGACAGCAAGATGGTCATGGGGAAACTTTCAGGTCGACACGCGTTTCGAGAAAGACTGGTGGAGTTGGGGTATACGCTCTCGGACGAGGAAATGAACCATGCGTTCGAACGGTTCAAGAAATTAGCCGATCAGAAGAAGGAGATCTACGAAGAGGATCTCGAAGTCATTGTCTCGGAGGAGTTGGTCAAAATGGCTGATCGGATCGCCCTGAAATCGTTCCATGTGGCCAGCGGAACAGCTCAGGTGCCGACCGCTACGGTCGAACTTGAGATCGACGGACACACGATTGTGCGGACCGGAACAGGCGATGGACCGGTCGATGCGGTGTATCGGACGATTGCCGCAATAACGGAGACGAAAAGCACCCTCCTCATGTATGTGGTGAAGGCCATCACCGGTGGAACCGACGCTCAGGGGGAAGTCTCGGTTCGGGTTCAAGAGGATGGTCGCACCGTCTCAGGCCATGGGGCAGATACGGACATCATCACGGCCTCGGCTCGGGCCTATCTCAACGCATTGAACAAACTATCGTACCTGGCTGGAAAACAGGCGAAGGGCGAACAAAAGGTGAACTTGATTTAGAGAAAGTGACCACGGTAGAGTCACCGGCTCCGGTCGAACCCTGGACGGAATCGTTGACTCTGAGGTGTGTTGTGATTCATGTCACCCTGGCAGATCGGCCGAAATTTCTGGCCGGCGATCATACCGTTCTGCGAGAGCTGTTGCATCCTGCCAAACTACCAATCGCGCTTAGGTATAGTGTGGCGCATGGGACATTGGCGCCCGGCGATCGATCGAAGTGCCATAGGCTGACGTCCTCAGAGGTCTACTATATTATTGCTGGTCGGGGGCGATTGACCGTAGACGACTCGGTTGTCGCGGTGGAACCAGGCTCTGTCGTCTATGTGCCGCCGGGGGGAAAACAGTCGTTGGAAAATAGCGGACCAACCGCCATCGAGTTTCTCTGCTTGGTCGATCCTGCTTGGCGACCAGAGGATGAGGAAGTCCTGGAATAGAGCATAGGCGATCGTAACTCATCAAGAAGGAGTATGGTCTGTGAAGGCAAAGATAGCCGTATTAGCTGGTGATGGTGTGGGTCGGGAGATCGTCCCTGAAGCCGTGAAGGTGCTGAAGGCCGTGGCTGAGAGGTTCCAGCACACGTTCGAGTTTCTTTCCGGTGATGTCGGCGGGCAGGCCATCGACAAAGTTGGTCTCCCACTCCCAAAAGGAACGCTGACTCTGGCCAAACAGAGCGATGCGGTCTTACTCGGTGCAGTCGGCGGGCCTAAGTGGGAGGGGCTGGAGTATAGCTTGCGTCCGGAACGCGCATTGCTGGGATTGCGCGAGCAGTTGGGCCTCTACGCGAATTTACGGCCTGCGAAGTTGTACCCAATGCTGGCCGACGCGTCCACATTGAAACGAGAAGTGATCGAGGGGATCGATATCCTCGTCATTCGGGAACTGACTGGTGGCATCTATTTCGGGAAGCCCAAAGGTATTGAAAAACTGCCGAACGGGAGCGAGCGAGGTATCAACACCGAGGTGTATACCACAGAAGAAATCCAACGCATTGCGAGAGTGGCGTTCGAGGCGGCGAGAAAGCGTCGGAAAAAAGTGATGTCCGTTGACAAAGCGAACGTGTTGGAGTCATCCGAACTCTGGCGTCGTGTCGTCACCGAGGTCCGCAACGATTACCGGGATGTGGAGTTGAGCCATATCTATGTCGACAATGCGGCGATGCAACTCGTGCGCAACCCGCGGCAATTCGATGTGATGCTCTGCAACAATATATTCGGTGACATTCTGAGCGACGAAGCGGCAATGTTGACTGGCTCCATCGGCATGTTACCGTCGGCCAGTATTGGCGCGCAGGTCGGACTGTTCGAGCCGATTCATGGCAGCGCGCCGGACATTGCCGGGAAAAATGTGGCGAATCCCATTGCGATGATTGCCTCGGCGGCCATGATGCTGTCGTACGCCTTCAAGTTGGATAAGGAAGCGTCAGCCATCGAGCAGGCGATCGTGAACACCCTCGATCTCGGTTATCGCACGAAAGATATCCATAGTCCGGGTACTCGCCTTGTCACGACCACAGAAATGGGTGAGGCTATCCTGAGAAATCTAATCTAGCCAGGATTGTTGCGACGGATGAGGACAGATCTCAAAGCGGGGTTGATCAAGACAGTCGCTGGTACCGGAAATTCCGGATGGACCGGTGACGGGGTTGAGGCCCTTGCTGTTTGTCTGAATGAGCCCAAGAGTCTCACTCTTGATAGAGAGGGCAACCTATTCATTGCCGACTCAGAGAACCACATCGTTCGGAAGCTCGACAGGAAGACCCAATGTATCAGGACGGTAGCGGGACGCATTCAGGGTCTCGAATCAGAAAAGAAGACCGCCTCGCCTGCTCCAACGTCTGAGCGAGGGGATGACGATCCTTTTGCCGAAAGCGGCCCGGCCCATTCGCATAATTTTACCCAGCAGACTGACCTGAGTGGGACCGTTCGGTATGTTGTACCCGGTATAGCGCCGGTCAAACGCTTCGGCGGCGACGGTGGTCCTGCGGATTACGCGCTGCTGAATTTCCCGACCGCGGTTGTGGTCGACCGAGCAGGGCATCTCTATATTGCGGACACACTAAACCATCGGGTGCGGCGTGTGGATGCGGTGACCGGCATCATCACGACAGTCGCGGGTCTTGGCCAACCTCGGTGCTCTGGTGACGGGGGATTGGCCGTGGAGGCCGGGTTAAATGAGCCAGCTGCCCTGGCGGTGAGTGACGGGGACATCCTCTATATTGCCGACCAGAATAACAATCGTGTGAGAGCAGTGGAGTTGTCGACCGGAGTGATTCGTACCGTCGCAGGGACAGGAAGGGCTGAATATACTGGAGATGGTGTAGTTGCGACGGACGCCGGTCTGGCAGGTCCAAGTGGATTGGCGCTTGCTTCAGACGGTACGTTATTTATCGCCGATAGTTTTAACGGACGGATTCGTGCTGTTGATCCTATCACTGGTATGATACGAACTGTGGTGGGCGACGGCGGAGAATACCGGTACCAGGGACCGGATGAACCACCTAGTGCCAGTCTCTCTCGGCCATCGGGAATTGCGTTGGATGCTGCAGGAAATCTGTACGTGACCGATTCGGACAATCATCTGGTGCGGCGATGGGATCGAATCACTGGGCATCTTGAGCGCGTTGCCGGGGTGGGTGTCGCCCATTACGGAGGCGACGAGGGCATAGCCCTCGACGCCAGCTTGAGTTACCCGTTTGGCATTGTGGTGGACTGTGCAGGACATGTATTCGTAGCCGATACGTTCAATCATCGCGTTCGCGAAATCGCCCTGTAGGTGGGATCGAAGCTCATGTTGAAGAAGAAAGCCGGGTATATGGTCGCGATCGTCGGTGCGACCGGAGCGGTAGGGAAGGAAACGCTTGAAATTCTGGAAGAGCGAAGATTCCCATTAGCTTCGCTTCGACTCTTCGCTTCGAAACGTTCGGCCGGCGACGTGCTGTCTTGTCAGGATAGGGAATGGAAAGTGGAGGAACTGACGCCGGATGTCTCGTTCGCCGGCGTCGACATTGCTTTTATCTCGGCGACCGATGAGATCAGCCGCGAATATGGAAAGCGGCTTGGCGCGGCGGGCGTCGTGGTCATTGACGACAGCGGGGTCTTTCGGATGGAGGCCGACGTTCCATT
>DATDFW010000308.1:0-4371 GCA_036522375.1 Nitrospiraceae bacterium | reverse complement strand
CCAGGACGTCAACGTCTGATAGGATTGTTGCAACGTCGCCGCCGCATCGTCGAAGCTCCGAAATGCTTCCTGCAACAATTCACTATCCGCGGTCGCCGAAACAGGGTGTATGTGCATCACTCTATTCTCCTTCCTTCACCGTGGCCGCTTGAAGACCGATCTGAATCGCTCCCACAGCACGATGGAGCAGCGGATCGTCAAATTCCGCGCCCGATACCATGTCCCCGGACCGGTTGCCATGACGATGCTTGGCCCTAGGATTTATCATGATCTGCGCTCGTGCCCATTCCGCCTCTACTGAGGCAGGCCACGTTTTGAGTACCTGGCTGTAGAACTCAGCGGCACGTTCCGGCTTATTCATCTTCATGAGCAGATCAGCGTACAGCAGATTATCTTGTGGTGTCTGGAGGGCGTCGTGACGCACTGCGTCCTCGAATGCTGCGACGGCCTCCCCTCGCTTCTCGTCTTCTGCCAACGTGCGTGCAAGCGTTGCATAGATCCAATTGTGTGCCGTATCACGCGGGTGTAACCGCGCCCAATGCCGCATAACCCTGACGGCACTCTGGCGGTCTCCTTCCTCAAGCATGGCCGTCGTCAGGTGTCGCGAGACTCGGCTTGTCAGTGGACTCCTGGGGTACTGAAGACGGAAACTTTCAAACACGCTTCGGGCCGCCGCAGGATCGAACTGGTCCAGGTAGCTTTCGCCTAAACCGATGAGGGCCGCTTCGTGGAGTGCCGCCACCTTCCGATTTCGCATGAAGGTTTGATAGAGCTGTATCGCTTCAGTTGAGAAGCCTAGACGTCGGTGTGTATCAGCTACCTCTAGTAAGAGGCGTGTGCCGACATAGTACTGCTCCGGATTCTGTCCGTGGCTATGAAACAGTGTGAACACCTGCATATCCTTCTTACTCTCGAGGGCCGATTCCAACTGGGGTCTCAAGATAGAAGCCAGGTGAAGTCCCGCAGCCTGCGGCCACGGATCATGTGGACTGAGACCGGTCCGCCGAGTGACGTCTTGAAAGACCTGGATCGCTCGCGCCGGATTCCCACGCGATTCGTATTGCTCCGCCAAATGAAACAGCGCCTCGCTGCCGAGAATGTCATCCCGATGCTCTCGGGCAATGGCCTTATGGATTTCCTCGGCTTCGGAAGACTCCAGATAGGAGATGCCGGCCCCTCGAATCATGCCTTCCACCTTTTTGCGCAAGAAATCCTGTCCTGCCGACGCCGCAATCTCTTGTTCGATTCGAGAAAGACGCATGCGAGCTACGACCGCTGCTGCTGTGTCGGCATACTGCGTCTGGGCGGCGGTATAAAAAAATTCCGCCGGCGTTCGCAGACCGAGCCGACTCTGACCGTCGCCTAGACGGACGAGTGCGGTACCGGCGTGCCGGTGCCCCGGAAAAAGGTTATACAGAAGCATGTCGATATCGCGCGCCCTTCCCAGCTCCTGCGCGTCAAAGAGGGCATCGCCATATTGTTGCAACGCATCGGGATCAGTTTTGAGGAAGTCCGGCCAGCGCTGGTACAGCAGATCATATAGCGGCACGGCGTCTCGCTTCCGCATCTGGACATAGAGGGCGTCGGCCTGATAGAACGTCGCCCTCGCGGCAAGACGATCTTCAGTCGTGCGCTTTCGGACCGTATCGAAGGCCCGTTCCGCTTCCGTCCATCGTTCCAACTTTCCAAGTGTGATCCCCAGAGCCAGTAAGGATCGGTCCGCATCGTGACGAGGCAGCTCGCGGGAAAGCGCATATTCATAGGCAACAACGGCTTCCTGGAACCATCCCATTTCGACATACAGGTCACCGACCCGCCAGAGTGCCCTGAATGCATTGGAATTCTTCGGATAGGAGCCGATGATACCTCGATATTGTGCGATCGCTTCTCTCCGGCCATAGTCGGTCGGGTTTTCAAGTATGGTGAGTTCGGCCAAGAAGGCCTTCAATGGAGGAATCAATGCACTGGAGGAATCGATCGTGGCAAGCGCGTCAAAGCCTGAGCGGGCGACAGCATATCGGCCCCGGCTGAATGCCTCCACCGCTTCTTTGAACTGTATTGATCCCGGCCCATCCACGGTTCGATCATAGCGGGGCCCATCATCAGGCAGCGCTTTCCGCGGCGACGAACTCGCCTGCGGAGGCCTCGCATTGTTGGGTGCTGGCGTGGCTGGCAGCTCGGGTGGCTCAGCCGCAGAGACGACAGAAAGGGCGAGAACCTGCGCAAGCACACACACCATCAGGCCATGACATGATGCACACATTCTCATAGACACGTCAGGAGTTCAGCAATATCCGTGCCTTTTACAATTGTATGAATAAATGCTGGCCGTACGAGAGAAATGCCACTCGGCATGCGATGATCCGGCAAAACGTGTCAAACGTCCGACGTGCTGCTTAGACATCCGTCAATCAATTGACGGAGTGAGCGCCGAAATACTCCGAGCATTCGGGATGGGCAGGTCAAGTGGCTATCGAGAATGGTCTACTGGAGGGATATCCACGCGAGCGGAACGAGACGAGGTAGGCTGAGGTTGAGGTTAAGGCTGAGCGCGGATCAGACTCTTTTCACTCAACCTTGACCATAGCCTTAACCTGCACTCTGCTAGAAGACAGAACAGCCCTGATTCTTCGACGCAAACCCTTTTCGTTTCATCTTCTCGACAAGGGTCGTGCGGTTCACATTGAGCAGCTGAGCCGCCTTGCTCGTGATTCCGTTGGCTTGTCGAAGGGCACCAACGATGAGGCGGTTCTCCAGTTGCTCGAGCTCCCGTGAAAGATTCACTCCTTGATCGCCAAAGGCGATAAAATGCCCCTCAATCTGATCGACAGCTACCGGACGGCGCTGGATATGTTCGGGAAGATCGGACGCTTCGATCGTTCCCGATCGGCTCAACACCACGAGACGTTCAATCATATTTTCCAATTCACGAATATTTCCAGGCCAATGATGCTCCATGAGGTGGGTCATCGCCTCCGGGGAGCAGGCCGTCGCGGCAGTCTGCTTGCCTCGAGTCATTCTTTCCAGGAAATGATTGACCAATTGTGGAATATCGCTTCGTCGTTCTCTCAACGGTGGAATGGTGACAGGGATGACGTTCAGTCGATAATACAGATCCTCCCGGAAACGCTTCTGCTGCACGGCCAGCGCCAAATCCTGATTGGTCGCTGCCACGACACGGACATCCACATCGATCGTTCGAGTTCCTCCCACCCGTTCGAAGGACCGCTCTTGCAGCACCCGCAGGAGCTTCACTTGTAGCCCAAGGCTCAACTCGCCGATTTCGTCAAGGAAAATTGTCCCGCCATGTGCTAACTCAAAGCGGCCTATTCGCGTATGCGCTGCGCCGGTGAACGCCCCTTTCTCGTGTCCAAACAACTCAGACTCGAGTAGATTTTCCGGAATAGCGCCACAATTGACCGGAACGAACGGACGGTTTTTTGGCTCGCTGGTAAAATGCAGCATTCGCGCAACCAACTCCTTGCCAGTCCCGCTCTCTCCCTGAATCAGGACGGTGCTGTTGCAGTCCGCCACCTTCGAGACAAACTCCAGCACGCGCCGTATCGGTTCGCTCGTGCCGACAAACTGCTCCAATCGATATTGTTCACGAATTGCTTTCCGTGACGACTGTCTGCTCTCGCGGCGGCGATGTGCCTCCACGGCTTTCTCGATCGAGGCAACGACGACTTCGTTGTCGAATGGTTTTGTGAGAAATTCAAATGCGCCGGCCTTCATCGCCTTGACGGCACAGTCGATTGAGCCGTAGCCGGTCATGACAATCCCAATCACCTTTGAATCGATCTGGAGAATCCGCTCCAGAACGGCAAGGCCATCAATGTCAGGCAACTGCAGATCCGTCACCAGCACATCAACAGGAATCTCTTGGGCCAGACGAATGGCCTCCTGTCCGCTGCCGACAACCGTGACTTGACGGCCTTCCCGAGACAATAGTCTCCGAAGTAGATTCCCTAGCCCTGCATCGTCTTCGACCACAAGAATAGACAATACACTCATACGATGTTCCTTATATAAAGTGGTGACACATGAGTCCGATTCAATACCGACACCGAGAATCCCTGCGATCGTGGGATTGGCAGGAACCGGCCTTATCAAGTGCGGCTTTCACAAAGTAGGCGCTGTGCATTGATACAAAGCGTATTAGAGATCCTTAAATCAGAAAGTGCCTAATGGCCCTCATGAAGTTGGAATTTTGGGCCTATTTAAATAGAGCTGATACGCTCTATTATGCTCTATGCTTTTTGACTACAAAATCTGTCGATTGTCCAATCTGTCCTTCCGCCCACATATTCCGGTAACTCAACCCCTACAACAACAGGCGCGTCCCGTCAATAGACTCCCACACGAGCAGAA
>DATDFW010000307.1:0-3790 GCA_036522375.1 Nitrospiraceae bacterium | reverse complement strand
GTAGCGGCCCTTCTTGATCTCCCCGACCAGAGAACAACCACAGTGACCACAAGCGATCAGACCTGTAAACGCGAGTTCGCGCTTTTCCGTGCGATGCCGTTTACCGAAACGGCCGGTGAGGACATGCTGCACCCTTTCCCATAACTCGTGCGAAACAAGTGGCGCATGGACACCTCGATACGTTTTTCCTTTCCAATCGAAGTCCCCCGTATAGATGCGATTGCGAAGAATCTGGTGGACTGTTGCTTTAGGGACCGGTGCCTTGCTCTTGCGGAACACCATCCCTTCGTTCTGGACCATGATCGTAACCTGTTCGAGTGAGTAATTGCCCGTCGCGTACCATTCAAACAACTTCGTGATTATCGGGCCGATGACGGGATCAACCTCGATGGTACGTTTTCCGTCTTGCCCAAGCACATTGCGATAACCCAGTGGCGCAAACGATGGCCAGATGCCTTGCTCCGCCTTTTCGGTCATCCCTTTCCTGGTTTCCTCGGAAAGATTGTCGATGTAGTTTTTGGCCATCAATACCTTGATCCCATGCATCAATTTCTCGGATGAACGGGAGTCATCAGAAACGACGGAGTTCTCCTTGATCAAGTGGACTTCTACCCCCAGATCATCAATCGTGACGAAGTCTTTCAGATTGCGGTAGAGCCGATCCGTTTTCTCAACAAGAATGATCCTGCAAGTGCGACGTTGCTTGAGAAACCGCACCATCTCGTCAAAGCCGTCCCTTCCAGTGCATTTGGCTGTCTCAACATCCCGGAACATATCGTGAACAATCCTGTACCCCTTGGTAGCAGCATAGGCTTCACAGAGCTTCAATTGTGCGGGTATGGAGAAACCTTCATCCTCCTGCTCCTTGCTGGACACGCGCAAGTATCCTACGGCTTCGCTAAGGGAGCCCGACGTAGGTAGATTCTCCATAACGTCTGTCAACGGCGTCTTTGGGTTCTTATTCGTGTGCATTGCAAAGGCCGAGACGTTTCTTACCGCTGTGCGGCCCATTCGTATAGGATCTGAAAGAAACCGCTGACGTTTTCGATGATTTGCCGAGCGTCCTCTCGCGTAAGCACCTTCGTCGCCCGCGACTGCCAAAGAGCTTGGGTTGCGGCGATTACATCCTGAGTGGCCGGGATGGATGAAAGGTCGCGGTCAAGGTCGGAGGTACGGATTTCGGTTATCCTAGAGACGTGCGCGATAATTGGACGTCCGGTTGCGATCAAATATAGGAATCCGTCGGCCTCCATCTGGCCATTAAAAAAGAATCGATATTGATTGCCCTCGACGGCGAAGCGATAGAATTTCCCGATTTCTGGTTTCATGACATCGTCTTCATGCTCTTGATCACCGCGCCCGGCACGATTTTCTGCAAGGTCCTTTTTCATGGGACGGAAAATTCATCCGAATGCAGTTCAGTCCTGATCGCGGCGATCTTGCTCACAAACCATGTGAAGAAGCACACCCATGGGAAGCACCGAATCACCGTTTTTCGACAATGCCTCGACCAGATCTAGCAACCGCCCAGCTATCTGCTCTCGTGAGGCCGATTGTAATTTCGGGCCGGGTGGCTGCGTGTCGAATTCGTCGACGTCGTGATCGTGATGC
The DNA here is from genome assembly GCA_036522375.1 of Nitrospiraceae bacterium. Lineage (GTDB taxonomy): Bacteria > Nitrospirota > Nitrospiria > Nitrospirales > Nitrospiraceae > Palsa-1315. Next base: position 2,179 of record DATDFW010000307.1, on the reverse strand, counting down.
TGCAAATCATGTTGCTTTGCATCGGTGGGAACGAATCTGGGAAGAGCCTCCAATATTCTTCGGTCGATCAAAGGGAGATCCTTTTCACTGCTGGACTCGATCAGCCGATGCAACTGAGGAAGACCTTCCATCGCATGCTTGCTTACGCACGTGTAGGTCGTACCGGCCTGCAGTGACCGGTGATTACGCCGGCCGCGCCGCCTCCCGCCCCGCACCACACCCAGCTTCTTGTCGACGACTTGGCGCACAAGGGCCGCAGGCATTTTCAGGTGACCTGCCTCAATGATCTCCTCCAAATCCTCACGTCGCTTCAGCCTGGAGAGCTGGAAACCGTGCTCCAACGTCGGGACCTCCGTCTGTAAAGACGACTTTACATTGATGGCCGTTTCGGCCGCAGCCATGACTTGGTACCCGCGAATTCGTGTCCAGTGCCATCGTCTGCGGAGATATTCCTCCCAGGTTCCGTATTCCCTTTCGTAACCGCGTCGGTCATGGATCTCCTTGAGAGTCGTTCCGACCTCGACGAAGCAGATCTTCAGCTTCTCCTCAATCTGTTTCTCCTTTCGCTCCCTCTCAATGTCGGCCATGGGAAGTAGGGGGAAACCTTCTTGAAGGACCGGCTTCTGCAGGGGGAGAAGTTCAATCATGAGTCCCTCCTCGCCTGCGCAGGATCAGCCGATTGCGAGTCCATCGGCTCCAACAACTCGAGCAGCGATTCGCGGTCGGCTTCCTGTACATGATCCGCGTTGTCAGCAACTGGTTCGGTCCCGGTTTTGGCTGGTCGACCTGCAGCGAGCGCAAGCCGATGCCGCGCCAAAGCGCAGTACTTCGCGATGACCTCGATTCCCAAGTAACAGCGGTCCTGTTGGAGTGCGGCGACAGCTGTGGTTCCAGACCCCAAGAAGGGGTCGATTACAAGGTCGCCCGGCCGGCTGAACAATTTGATGAACCAAGTCGGAAGTTCCACGGGAAACGCTGCACTATGCTTCGTGTCGAAGCAGGTGGGCGCGAGCGTCAAGACGTTGCTAGGGTAAACTGTCTCTCTGCCCACCCAGTTCGCCAACCGGCGCCTGAGTCCGCTGCCACTGCGCGACGGAGAGCGGACGTGATCGTTGGGGCTGAGTTTCTGCACCCGTTTCTTCGTTGCCTCGCTGGCCGCAACGCGGACCGCGTCTTGGTACATGGTTGGACGACGACACTTGCTAAAGTGAAACACTCGCTCCCATCCATCCCGGAACCGCGTAGGCCATTTTCCAGGATAGCAAGAGCTTTTTACCCAAACATATTCCTCAATCCAAAACCACCCCTCCCATTGCAATGCATCGACCAAATCCATCACGTAAGAGTGACGCACACCATAAACAGTGGACTCTTTGATGTTGAGTATGAATGACCCACGAGGCGCGAGTACCCGATGCAATTGTGCAGCGATTGGCCTGAACCACTCCACATATTCATCTGGCGGGATCCCACCGTACGACCCTTTGCGTTGATTCCCGTACGGTGGGGAAGTGCAGATAAGCTGAGCACGATCCGAGGGAAATGTGGTTAACACTTCCTTGCAATCCCCTTGTATAACTTGGTTGATCGGGATCATGGCAGGTCAGGGATACTGGTTTAGTTTTTGTTTCCACCATTCGCTTTTCGCTTTTCAATCAAGGCATACACGCGAGCTTCCAAGTCCCTAAGGAACACCGAAAGGTGGTCGTCGACAAAGTTCCGCACCTCGTCTGTACCCGCTGTAATCCAAAGATTGTAAAGCCGCTTCATCATGGGCCATTCAGGTGGCCGTTCGTTCTTTTCCGGCGTCTCCGTTGTCTTCTTATCGGAGGACTCCGCTGCCGTATTGTCCGACGTCTCGGCTGCCTTATCCGAGGTCTCGGTTCCCTTCTGCTCCTTCCTCGTACCCGAGGCAGCCGGGGAGGTCTTCGCGATATATTTGCGGAAGACCCCATCAACCTTACGGGTCTCGTCCATCAGTTGGACCAACGGCTTGAGACTCGAATCTTTTCTGGCGGCGTGAACAATCTCGCGCGCCTTCATTAGGGTGGGTCGAGACAGTCCGACGGCAGCCGCGACCCGATCCATCGCCTTTGCCTTCGGAATGGGTGTAAACTTTTCACCCTTAGCTCTGCGTCCACGGCCTGCCTGCTCGCGTTTCTTTGCCGCCTCCCGTTCC
>DATDFW010000306.1:0-2993 GCA_036522375.1 Nitrospiraceae bacterium | reverse complement strand
GGAGGAGCCCTGCACGAAATTGCCCATAGGCTCGGTCATCGATCGTGCCGGGTTGAGCTATCGCTGCCTGTAGGAACCCATCAAGCCGTCGGTGATCTTCAACAAGAAATTTCGTGAGCATTCCGGGATTCTCTCTCTCTGGTAGTCCCATCAATCGACTCCGACTATGGCTGCTTTCTCGGTCAGGCCAGCATAATATAGATCTGGCGCCCGAATCGCCAGCCGCTTACTTAGGCTGGATGGTTTTTCTGGTCTATCGGGCTATTTTGGCCTGTCTGATTTTTCCAACACTGTGCGAAAATCATCTATTCCCAGGCAGGCCGTCCTCGCCCGCCAGGAGCCATCCAGAGCCTTTCGGGCCGTCAAGGAATTGATTGCATCCTGCTACGAAATTCGCTATAAGAGTGCCGCTCATCAGGCTGGCGACGGAAGAAAAAATTCTGTGGGCGAACTGGAATTTCAGGGTGCTCACCATCGCTGTCCTTTGTACGCCGTTTGTCGGGTTGATGTGGTCGATTCGGTGGATCTGGTTCGTTTCGCTCAACTCATTAACCAGATAGACCCAGTAGCCGGCTTCTTCTACGACGAACTTCTTCACATCTTGCGCTGTAAGCGGAGGGAAAAATGGGAAAGTGTGCCTTGCATCACGTAAAGGGATGGCGTTCACGCCTTTCCGTTCTATTGATTGGGGTGGCGGCATGGAGCCTGGTGGCCGGCGCTGGGTCGGAGGCTGCCGGCTCGACCCTGTCGAATGACTTCCGTCTATGGACGCCGGTTTTTCTGACCGTTGGGCTCCCGAAGAACTTTATCGCATACGCGGAGGCCAATCCACGGTTCGGGGACGACGTATCGGATCTCAATCAACTGATTCTTCGCACAGCTCTCGGATACAAGTTGAATGATAAGTGGTCTGTGTGGCAGGGGTACGCGTGGAGCACCGTCTATGACAATGCTAGCAATAAGGACGAGTTTACGGGGGAACATCGCATCTATCAGCAGCTGACGTACAGAGACCAATACCCATTTCTCGAAGCATTTCCATTCATAAAATTTCAGAGCCGCTCCAGACTGGAAGAACGATGGATAGACCATATAGAAGGTACTGCCTTTCGTGCCAGAACAATGGTGCGCTTGGATGTCCCACTGCCGATGTTTCCAGACTGGTCGTTCGTGACGTTCGATGAAATTTTCTTCAACCTGAATGGGCGCATGGGCAATAAGGGCGTTATCGCTCCTGAGGCAGGATTCGACCAAAACCGATGGTTTATCGGTTTTAATCGCCAATTCACGAAGCAATTTAATATGGATTTAGGCTATCAAATGCAGATCGTCAACACTCGTACGGAAAATATGGTCAACCAAATCAACAATATCCTTATGATCAATTTCTATATCAATTTGTAGCACCACTGGCTTCGTGAAGAGCGCATCGACATTCATGCATCGGCGCAAGGCGGCATCCGCCACCGTGACTTATGCTGGTCAGCGCGTGAGCCCATCATCTGCATCTCTCTATTGTCAGTTGCCCTCCCACCTCCAACACAGAAATCCACAATCGAGTCCTTTCCACATTTCACAAATTCTGCTATACCATATAAAGCAAACTTGCTTAGATATCGAAGGGAGGTGGAAGTCTCATGGCAACGAAGAAAGCAGCAGCAAAGAAGCCGGCTAAGAAGAAGAAGTAAGAAGAGCTTCAGGAGGAGGCGAGGGCCACCTCGCCTCCTCCTCTTCTCGCTCCTCGATCCCTTTCGCTCAATCCGAATCTCACATAAAACCCCACCGGTTGGAATCTCCCTCAGAAAAACTTTAGAACGTTCTACAACTTTGCTTGCCAGGAATGGATTTAGGACTCCCCGTCCAGAATCCAGAATGACGACGATGAAACCGGTTCTAGAAGGACAGGCCAGGAGTTTATAATTGACACGAGGAGAGAGGCAACTCAACACTGTAGTTTCGGAAAATTGAGATCATCACACCGAACACCGAGCAAACATAGCAAAAAAATGGGGAGGTGATGGCCACATCACCTCCCCGACTTCCACTGCGGCAGGGAAGTCGCCCTAGCCACAAGAAAGCAGCGTTTAAATCTTAGCATGAATTATATTGCGAAATCATGAAAGATATTATCGTGAATAATCAAATACATACGTAGTAATGCTGTCGTAATCTCTTGCCGGATTGAAAAGACAACATCAGACGCGCATCTCACACGATTTGATGGCCATTCGCAGTTTTCGCCCAGAAAAAGACTCACGATGCTGTTGTTTTCTTGGCAACTTCTTGATTGATGAAGAGGTAGAAGAATGTATCGTGAGCGGTTAGCTCAGCTGGCCGAGATGCAACGTACGTATCTTTGAACTATGAGGATATCGATGATCAGGACAGGAGGTAACTTATGGCTTCACCATTGATTATCAGAAAAGGAGAGAGTAAGAAAACCATCGTGCTGGGACCCGACCCATGGTCATTTCGGATTACAGGCGCAGAAACCGATGGCCGCTTCGACTTCATAGAAGCAACCATCACATACCTGCAAGGGCCCCCCTTGCACGTTCATCATGAGCAGGACGATACCTTCTTCGTCATCGAGGGCACACTGACAGTCCAGGTTGGTGATGAGATCTTTGACCTACAGGCGGGCGACTTTATCTGTGCTCCAAAAGGAGTACCACATACATTCGCAAACGTGGGGAAGGAACCGGTGCGTGTCATCAACATCATGACGCCGGGAGGTTTCGACCGTGTTCTTGAGGATTATGCGTTGCTGCCTGTGGGCCCGCGTGATCCGCGAGTTTTAGAGGAGCTGGCACAAAAGCATAAAATGGTCTTTATAGGACCATCGATCCCAGTACGTTTGGGCCTCGCTTGATTCGGGGAATCTTTCCACCTTGGCAGCGCGTCCGTAGGCTACTGGTGGCGCGGTTCTCCGCTACGGTCTAGTCGCGATTCTGCTTTACTACGAACTGTCGCCGCGGAACGGAGAGTAAAGC